>JAITIZ010000681.1 GCA_031279215.1 Planctomycetaceae bacterium | reverse complement strand
AGGAACGCAGGCGTCTCGCCTGCACTTTTTATAGGCAATGTGCAGTCGAGACGACTGCGTTCCTGATGTTTTTAGAAGTTCCCCTTTGTTTGTCATTTCAATGTTTGTCATTTCAATTTCAAACGGACAAATCGTGGGAAGCAGTATTTTTTATCGGCAAATATCATTCCTTCGTTCAATCCCCATGTATTGAGGTTGTAGGACACAATCAATTCGCCGGAGGTTGAAAGTAACGGATGAGCTTTGGCGTTGTAAGTAATCACGTGTGCTTTGTTACCGTATTTCTTTTTAACTTCGCCGTCAAATAATTTCGGTTCGGGGCAATTGTAAAAAGTTGTTGTTCCGGTGAACGGTGTAAACGGCGAATCCGAAACCGCAAAATTTAATTTTTCGCCAATACATCCTTCCGTGTAAACAAGAATAAATTTACCGTCATACGTACCGCCAACCATTTTGGTTACACTTAACTCATTTGAAATACCGTGTGTGAGTGCGGCTGCGTCGGTGTTACAATCTGCTATCGAACTGCTCCATTCTTTGCCTGTCCAAAACTTCCATGTTTCAATATCGCCGTAATGATTCCGATCTGTTTTGGCAACCAATAATTGCCGTTTGTAAAACATCTCACCTGTCTTATCGCGGAATCCATAAACATAAATATCGTTGCCCTGGGCGCAAACCGCAATCCCAAACAAAACTTCGTAACCGTTGGTTCTGTGAATGAGTTCGACTGGTTTTGTTTTGTATTCCGAAAATACCAATTGACCATCCCGAATCGGAATCGTCAACAACCAAATACCTTCTGTTGTCCATGTTTTTGCATCAACAACCATACCGGTTGTGTAAAGGACGGAGTTGATAGCGATACTGTCATTGAGCCAATATTGCCGATCAAACAGATTTGATGGTTGTCCTTTGGAGTTGGTGTTGTAGTGGAATATCAGTTGGGGTTTGGCGGAATATGGAGAACCAAAATTCAGTGTTGCAAAACAATGATTGACCATAACAAGATCACTCTTGTAAGAACCGTCAGCGTTAATGTTACCAATCATGGAATCCGCAAAACTAAAGGCAATTTTAATTTTTTTGTTTCCATTTTTAACAGCAGGGTCTGCATCTTCCAGATTAAAAGAATAAATCCCATCGCCTGCAACCCAACCTTCCGTCCGATCAAATAATTCCGTCCAATCATTCGCCGGTTCGCAAGTAAATTCCGCTCCGTCAGCGAAAACCGTTGTCGTATTACAAATTTGTACAAGAAATAT
Source organism: Planctomycetaceae bacterium (assembly GCA_031279215.1). GTDB lineage: Bacteria > Planctomycetota > Planctomycetia > Pirellulales > Thermoguttaceae > WRKP01. The sequence continues at coordinate 7,848 of JAITIZ010000681.1, read as the reverse complement.
AAAAATAATACAAAAGAAGAAGTAATATTTCAGTAGAATTTTCATAATTAGTAATGGGAACTTCTAAAAACGTTGATTTCAACCGATTAAAATTAATTTTATCCGGTTAAAAAACAGGTTTTTAGAGTTCTCTCTTGAGATAAATTGTTTTGGACATTTGAGATCAAACACCGATTACGGCACCGAATTTACAGGTTCTTGCACATTCACCGCATTTGATACATTTTTCTGCATCAATAACGTGTGGTAATTTGCGTTCACCGGTAATTGCTCCGACCGGACATTTTTTGGAACAGGCGGTACAACCTTTGCATTTATCAGCGAGAATTTCCGGTTTTGCCAAACTTTTGCATTGCCCTGCCGGACAACGTTTTTGAAAAACGTGGGCGTCTAGTTCTTCGCGAAAATGACGAATTGTCGAAAGTACGGGATTGGGGGCGGTTTTTCCAAGAGCGCACAGGGAACCTTTGGAAACGGTTCGGGCAACCTGATCCAGAATATCCAACGTTTCCTGGGTTCCGTTTCCGGCAATAATATCGTCCAGCAATGCCAACATTTGTTTGGTTCCTTCACGGCAAAGTAAACATTTTCCGCATGATTCATTTTGGGTGAACTGCATAAAAAACCGTGCCATCTGAACCATACACGTTCCCTTGTTCATAACAACCAAACCGCCGGAACCAACCATTGCCCCAACCGTTTTCAATGAATCAAAATCAAGCGGTAAATCAAGATGTTCCTGTGTCAGACATCCGCCGGAAGGACCGCCGATTTGAACTGCTTTGAAATAATCGTTTGAAATATTACCTTTATTGTCGATAACACCGCCGCCAATATCGAAAATAATTTTCCGTAATGTTGTACCAAACGGAACTTCTATAAGTCCTGTATTGACAACATGTCCGGTTAAAGCGAATGTTTTTGTACCTGGCGAACCTTCTGTTCCGGCTTTTCTGTATATTTTTGCTCCTTCGAGTATGATGAATGGGATGGCGGCGAGGGTTTCGACGTTATTGATAACGGTTGGTTTTCCCCATAGGCCGCTTTGAGCCGGAAAGGGCGGTTTGGGTCGCGGCATTCCCCGATCTCCTTCAATAGACGCAATTAACGCTGTTTCTTCACCGCAGACAAACGCTCCCGCTCCTTCCATAACATGAATTCGAAAAGAGCGGTTTGTTCCAAAAATATTATCACCTAGAATACCGAGTTTTTCAGCATCGGCAACCGCATTACGAACCCGTTGTACCGCAAGCGGATATTCGAGACGGACATAAATATAACCTTCTGTTGCTTCGATACCGCGTGCAGCAATCATCATACCTTCAAGAACACAATGCGGATTGCCTTCCATCACGCTTCGATCCATGAAGGCTCCAGGATCACCTTCATCGGCGTTACAAATGACGTATTTAACCGGATTTTTTTCTTTGAGGGCAAATTTCCATTTTTTTCCGGTTGGAAACCCGCCGCCGCCTCGTCCGCGAAGACCGGAAACTTCAATTTCTTCACAAACTGTTTCCGGTGTCATTTCCGTCCACGCACGCCGTGCCGCTTCGTAACCGTTATTAGCGATATATTCGTAAATATCTTCCGGCTCAAACACGCCGCACGCTTTGAGTGTAACCCGTGTTTGCTGTTGATAAAACGGAATATCTTTTTGTCCGGCACAAGTCCGGTTTTTATTATGCCGGTCAACATAAAGAAGACGTTCTATAATTTCCTTATTTTTGATGGACTTTTCAACAATCTCATCAACATCGGAAACCTTAACATTTGTGTACAAAATACCATCGGGCTGGATACTTAAAAGCGGTCCCATCTGGCAAAAACCTTGACAACCGCTCTTGGAAAGACGCAAAAAATCAACAACTTCGTTCTGTTCACCATCCTCATAACGGAGTTGAACCTGAACATCCATTCCGATTTCTTGAACTTTTTTTTCAAGAACGTGAAATACATCAAGTGAGCCATTGGCAACACAACCGGTTCCGGCACAAATAACTACTCGCCGGTTTGCGCCTTTCATTGCGCGGTTAAATTTTTCCGTACAATTTTGCAAAAATTCTTTTGTGATAGACATGGGAAAGAGGGTTTTGAAGGGTTGGTGATTCTGAATTTGCGTTGTTCAGACAAATCACAAAACGAATCGTTATACTACTGTTTCTTGAGATTTTAGGTATTTTACTATCGGTTTATCATGCGGCAATATTTACCGGATAAAACTGTTTGTTCGCCTTAATTCTTTTCGAAAATTTTCAAATACAAGTAAGTATAATTTATTATTATTACCTGACAGGGTTGCTTGTCAAGAGACGCAACACCATTATCGATAAAATCTTACCGATTTGTTGTTGATTATACTCTATTATATTGGCAATATATTTAGTAAAATTTTCGTTTTTTGAATGTTTGAAATTTGTAGTGGTCCTGCTTTAAGAGGTAGGCGACCGTAGGTGAAAGCCTTTCGCTGAAGGGTTTTCACTCACGGTCGCAACGATTGATCCGGTTTTCCCATTTCTGTCCGTCAACAGGGTCAAGTCGGCGTACTTGCCGGTCGCAGATATTTTTCCGTGTTTTGCCTCGGATAGTCATGAATTGTCTGTGAGCGGTAACGTTGGTGTATCTTCGTTTTCCACATTTAGCGTGGAGGCTTGGGCTTCCTATTCGGGTGATTTTGGGTTTTCATCTTTTGTTTTGGTTGATTTCCCGCCTCCTTTTCCGGCTGGGGCGTTCTGTCAAACCGAAACCGTTTGCGTTGTTTTTCCGGCTACCTCCCCAAACAATTTTGACGTTTCAGAGGAAGCGTGTTTGAGGAATTTTGGTATTCCTTTTAACGGCGATTCGGTGGAAATGTTATATTTTGAAACGAAAACAGAATTTTCAATGGTGAAAAGAATATTAAACGTATTTTGTCATGATCCAATCGGTTAAACGTGGGGCGTAACGGTTGAGATAATCAAGGATAATTGCCTGAAAATACGGAATGATTTTATGTTTCCCTTTTTTCATTGCCCGGACGATTTGAACCGCCACATATTCCGGTGTTACCGCATGGTGAACCGGCATGTTCGGCGCACTACTTGATTGATAAAGAACATCGAAAAATTCCGTCTGCGTGGTTCCAGGACAAACCAAAAGAACATCAATTCCGTAACGTGAAAATTCCGCACGCATTGTTTCGGAGATTCCGCTGACCGCAAACTTGGCAGCACCGTACACGCCATAATGCGGTACCCCACGCAAACCAACTATCGAACTTAAATTGACAACCATAGGGCGGTTACCAAGTTTAAGATAAGGCAAAGCAAGTTGGGTTAGTTCAAACAGAGCAAAAAAATTGACTTCAAAAATTCGCCGAAGAGTTTCTTCTGTTGTTGATTCTACCAAAGCGGTTGCGCCAACTCCGGCATTGTTAATCAAAATATCAAGACCGCCCAATTGTTCCACTGCTGTTTGAACAGCACGCTGACGAATTTCCGAATCGGTAATATCGCCGATAATTGTTTCGATTTTCCGGCTATTACCGTATTGGTTCCGTATTTGTTCCGCAACCTCCTGAAGCCGAGTTTCACGGCGAGCAAGAAGAACCAAATCCGATCCCGCCTTCGCTAACTCAAATGCCAATGCCGCCCCAATTCCAGACGACGCCCCAGTTAATAAAATCCGACTGTTTTTTAATGTTCGTTTCATTGATGTTTCCTAACATTTATAAATGATTGTTGACTTAGGGATATTACCGACACAAAAAATTAGGCGGTTTGGGATACCTTTTGGAGTAACTGTTTATTTTATTCTTATTTTTATTTTAAATATAGAATACACGGAAATTTAGAAAAAAGATTTTGTTTTTCGCTCTTAACCCTGCTAGGGGTATGATGTGAATAATCGTAGGTGTAGCACCGGTTATTCATAATCACCCGCTAACGGAGTTAAGAAGGAAAAATAAAAACGCTATTAAATAAATACCCTAAAAAAGACACCTTTATAACCACGTGAAGTATAACCACAGAGAACCAATGATGGGAATGATAATGGCAAAGCGACGCCTGTTCCTCTTGAGAACAAGAATCACGTAACACAAATCGATTCCTATAACTTTATAGTAAACTTGTATGAAAATACTCCGCTTAAATATTATAACAAATTGTGCTATAAAAAAACATCAAAAATATGAATGTAAGAAGTATAATTATTCCGCATGAAATCGAATGACTTTTCGTTCATTATTGCGCACAACAGTGAGGACAATTAAATCCCCAAAAACAGAGGAATTGAGTATTTCTTTCGCATCTTTTTCCGTACGAATTTTTCCGTTCATCCTTACAATGACATCTCCGGTACGAAGTCCCGCTCTTTGGGCAGGTGATTTTTCCGAAACATTTTCGACGATCAATAGATTCTCTTGCTGTATTACTGTAAAACCAACCCAAGCAAAAAACTTGGCAATAACATCGAATCGAGTTGCACTGCCATTAGTACCACTCTTACACATACAAAGAGAATAAGAAGATTTAAAATGATATTTTTCCGGTAACTGAAAAGTATGTTCAAAGGGTAATTGGGATAAAAAAATCGTTTTATGAACCATTGGTTTTGACCACCAGTTAATACCTCCAACAAATTGAAGGGTTCCATTTGATACCGAATTGTGAACATAAAAACCTAGTTTTTCCGTCTCGCCAATATTAATTGACGTCAATAACGTTCCATCTTGTTTTTCGATATAATCGCAACAAAGCCGTATGGGATATTTTACGTATCTGTTTATCAACAAACCAGGTTGTTTTTCTTCCGAATAGAGTTTAGGGTAAAATAAGAGTAACCCTTTGTTTTTATCAATATCAATTCCTGGGTGTAATTTATGAACAAGATTCGTTCTCCCTTCTACCCAACCAGAATCGTACCATGTACTAATCGGGTCTTGAAAATCCCAGACAATTCGTCCAAGACCGTTATCTCCCTGAAATGCTAATGCATGGGAAAATGCCGACATATTGAACGGATTACCTTGAATTCGGCTGTCAGGTGGATCAGATGCCAAACCCTGTTTTATTCGAAAACACACATTCTTGTCTTCAGTAATTTCCAATATCAAACGTAATACTGGAACTCGTTTTCGTTTTAATAATCTTGCTGTAATGACTTCCGGTAAATCAATATGTTCGATCATTTCCTGGGTGATTTTTGATTCCTCGGTGCGATTCGTTTGAGCAAATATTTTGACCAGTTCTGTTAAAGATTTTTTGTACGAATTTAGTGCCGAATTAACTTTGTTTTTGTAATATATTTTTTCCATTGACAGCTTTCGTTTATCCGGTTCATAAGTAGTTGGTTTCAAACCTTTTTCTGAAACATGATGTTTTAATTCTGCGGCTAATTTAAGAGATCGATTTGACTCCTCGTTCTTTTTTGCAAGGTTAATTTCTTCTTCGAGTGCTTCCTGATATATTTTTTTTAATTGTTCGACTTCTTTTTCCAGATGTTGTCGAGATTCTGTAACCTCGACTGGTTCGGTTGTGTTTAGAATAGACAAGATGTTCGGATAATTCTGTTTTATAACCACATCTATTAGTTCGGCTATAGACGGTTCTGAATTTATAGACATTTCACGTAATGAAACATGGCGAATCTCATAGATCGCACCTGGATTAAAATGATCAAAAAACAAAGAGCAGGTTGGTTCACTTTCATGTATCAAAAAATCATGTTGAAATGTTTTCCAATTTGTCTCAACAACAATTTTTTCCAAAAGATGATACTTTTTCACATCTGGTTTATTTTGATTTTCGATATAAACATAAATTTGTTTGGGTACTGTTGCTCTTAATTCACACTCAATACGATATATTCTACCCTTGATAAGAGGAAAATGTTTGTATGACAAGGAAGGAATCCAATATCTTTCCCATATCTTTTTGTGAACTTCTATTCTGAATGCATTCACTTGATTGGAAAGCGTTGACAATATCTCTGAGTTTGGGGTCTCAGGACTATGCCATATCCATTGGAAGTCTCTTTTTTGTGGCGAAAACAACGGTAAATAACCATTCTTAAATTCAGTAATTTTTAATAATTCTTTCCCGTCAGTTTCATTCTTTACCGGCTTTTCAGCACTTGTTTTTTCGTCCGTTACATTTTCTTCTGGCAGATTATCAACTGACTGTTTTAGTTCAACAATATTTTGTTCTATTTTCGGCAATTCCATTTTTGGCGGTTCCAACTCTGATGATTCGATCTTTAACGGTTCCACTGTTAACGGTTCTACATTTATCGGTTTCGTCATTGATGGTTCGATTGTTTGTTTTTCCTCTGTTTTCTCATGAGATACTGTTGTATTTTCCATTGGTTGTTCAGCAAGGGACAACAATGGTGTTATCACGGGTTCATGTATTTTTTGCATCAGAAAAAGACCAACACTAAATATCAAAATCATTCCAGCAATCACCATCAGAATAAACCCAAATAGCTTTATTTTTTTAACTTGAGTCTTCGTTTTCTGTGCTACAGAGGAAAATTCCGATAATGAAAAAACTGTTTTCGGAAACCACGTTTTTTTTTGTACGGTATTGGTTGGGTGATCCAAAGATAGATTCAATACAGAGGATTGTTGGGTATTTGTTTCGTCCAGAGATATATCTTCTGTGTTTGTTTCAGCATTTTCTGATTCTTGCGGCTTTGTGATCATTGCTTTGATGAACGCCCTACAATTTTCATAACGATCTTCCCGTTTCTTTGACAAAGCTTTAAACAATGCTGTATTAACATATTCCGGCAATTCAATAATAGGTTCTGGATCCTCATTGAGTACACATTCGCGTAAAATACCAGTATCACTTCCAGAAAACGGTACATGACCAGAGAACATTTCGTATGCAGTTACAGCAAGGGCGTACTGATCAGTTCGGGCATCTTGTAGTCGTCCGCGCCATTGTTCGGGAGCCATATAAGACCGTGTTCCGGAAACTGTCATTTGTGGTTCATGGCTAAACCGAACTATACTTGTCCGAATTTCTTCCGCCAGCCCAAAATCAATGATTTGTACTCCGTCTGATTTGCCAATCATAATATTTTGAGGCTTAATGTCACGGTGAATGACTTTCTTTTCGTGCGCATAATCCAATCCTTTAGCGATTCTCCAAAATATTTGTACAATATCAGAAAATAATATTTTACCGTTTTTTTTAGCATATATTCTTCTGTAGGTATCCAATTGTATACCATCAATATACTTCATTACGAGATAGAGACCGTGTTGTGGATCGGAGAAAAGACCGTACACTGGACAGATATGCTGATGTTGTAAGGCATGGACTTTTTTGAACGAAGAACGTACCAAATTCATCGCTTCTTGAACATGTTGAATTTCTTTTGGAATAAATTTCAGAACAACAAATCGGTCAGCAGTTTCATCGTATGCTTTCCATGCTTCGCCCATTCCGCCGCGTCCAAGTCTTTTTTCGAGACGAAAATTTTCTCCGAGTAAATAACCCGGTGAAAAAGTACTTAGTTCCTGCACTGCAAAAACATCAACATCGTTTGTTTGGCTACGATCTCCATTATGTATACTCATCACACTTTAAAATTCGGTTAAATTTTTCAATTGACATATCGCTATTCATTACAATTACTTCTGCAGACGCATAATCTGTTGGAAATTTGTCTGCGGTTATACCGACATCAATCGAAGAATACAAGTTTAACGAATGAATAAACTTTTCCTAGTGTTCACAGGCTGGTGTGGACATTAGTGTTAATTTGGGTATTTTGGGTGGTTAATCTTTTTTTCTTGCTGGCGTATAGAGCGACGGCGAGTACACCGTTTTCGTTCCATCTCATTCCGTGATGTTT
>JAITIZ010000674.1 GCA_031279215.1 Planctomycetaceae bacterium | reverse complement strand
CCTTGCAGGGCTTTGGGAAAATGGAGGAGTTCCTACTCCGGCGGTTGCGCTTCGCTTCACCGCCGGTTATGCTGTTCACACCCCTAGCGGGGTTAAGATCACAAAATAAAAATTCCGCTGATAGATTATGAAAAACGAAGAAAGTTTGGTTCAAAATTTTTGGAAAGTCCAGTTACAAATGAAATAAAAATGAATTTACGGCGATTTCATTTTTTCTTTATTGGGGTAGTTTTTGTTTTAAGCGGGGCCATTTCTTTAGGGCAAATGGAGCCGTTATTACCGGGTCAGGTTGTGCGTCAAACACCTTCCGGCGGTTTGATCTTTCGTTGTCTTTTTGACCGGAACAGCGATGCCGAAAACAATGATGCTTGGCCTGATCATTGGACACGCAAAAGCGGAATTGATCAGGGAATTTTGTTTCCTGAATATCTTGAGATTTCCAATGTTCAGAATAACAATAATTTTGGCAATTATTCGCTTCGAATGAATATTGAAGGCGGAGGAGCGGCAGTTTTTTCGCCGAAAATTCCGATTCGGTTTGGAATGAGTTATACGGTTTCTGCTTATGCGGATGCGGTTAATTTTGTTCATGACGATATTTTTATTCTTTTGGCTTTTTACGGAGAGAAAAGTGCAGAACCGATTCAAACGGTTGCTTCGGAAAAGGTTCGGAACACGAATGGGTGGCGTCATCTTGTGATTGGGCCTATTGTTGCGGACACGCCGGGGATTCAGACAATATCGGTTGGACTTCTTGTGATTCCGTCACGGCGTCAGGATTACGGGGCGAGGGTTGATTTTACCAATGTTGAAATTCGGGAAAGTCCTACTGTTTCGTTATCCATGCCGAATGAGAATCATCTTTTTTTTCATCCGCGAAATATTGATATTGGTTGCCGGATACAAGGGATTGATCCGGCGCAACATCTTGTCACGTTTATTCTTGAAGACCCATTGGGGCGTGTTATTGCCAAGCGGGATATTGAACTCATGGTTGGTAATAAACCGGCGTCGCAGTTTGTTGTTTCGGAAATCGACAAGTTCCGTGTTTTTCAGGGGACGGCGATTTGGCATGGGTTGCCGGTTCTTTCTTCTGGTTTTTATCGGGTTCGTATTTCGACGCCGGAGTCTTTTGTCAAAAACTTTAAATTACCGGATGGGGTTTTTTTCGAGGATCCGCTTGGCGATGCCGAACCGTCAACATTTGTTGTAATGCCGTCTGGTTCGTTTATATCGGGCGGTGATTTTGGTTGGAATTTGGATGGTTGGACATTGGAAGAGATTAATCATCGGTTACCGCTTTTAACACAATCTGGAGTTTCACGTCTTAAGATTCCGGTATGGTTTGCGAGTGATGACGAAAAGCAACACCGGACACTTAGTGTACTTTGTGACATGTTATCGAGACGGCGGGTTCAAGTTGTTGGTTTACTTCATCCGGTTCCGGCGGAGATTCGTTCTAAGATCCAATTTGGTCATGTTAATGCGGCATCGGTTTTTTCGCTGGCTCCTACGGTTTGGTCGGATTCGCTTCAGCCGACGCTTCAAAATTTGGCTCTTTTGGTTAAGGATTGGCAATGGACAAGCGACAACGATTTAAGTATTACTGAAATACCGGGGTTTACGCAACATTTTGAGGATTTGCGCCGTTCTTTTGACCGGAATGATTTAGGATTTGGTATTGGTTTTGCGTGGAGTTGGGATCAGGAATTACCGGAACGGTTTAGTACACTTGATCCTCAAACTGTTTCACATTCTGTCAACGAGTTTGCGGCTTTAACTTCGGCGGAACCGCTTTCTTCGGAGGATTTTGAGCGATATCTTACGCAAACTGCTGAGAGTAAGATTCGGCGGTTTGTTTCTTTGACGCCGCTTTCTGAACAAGAATACGGATTGAATGATCGGATCAGTGATTTTGTGCGTCGCATGGTTTGGGGCAAAATCAATGCGGAAGCGTTGTTCCTTTCCAAACCGATAGACAATCAAACTGGGGTATTACGGTCGAATGTTACCCCGAGTGAACTTTTCTTACCTTGGCGAACCACTGTAACTCAACTTTCCGGACGGCGATTTCTTGGGAGTATTGTTTTACCGAACCGGAGTCGGAATTATAATTTTGATCTTGGCGGCGGTAAGACGGTGATGGTGGTTTGGAATGACCGTGCTTCGCAGGAAAAACCGATCAAAGAGATACTTTATCTTGGTTCTGAACCGGAGATTCTTGACGTGTGGGGAAGACATTTTCCGTTGGAACAACAAGGGCGGGAACAAATTGTTCCGGTAACACCAGTACCTATTTTTATAACTGGGATTTCTTCTAATGTTGTTCGTTTACGTTTGGGGATTCAGTTGGGTGTCAAGGAAATTCCATCTTTTATTAATCAAAAGAATCCGATTCCGTTTTCGATGAAAAATGATACGGAATATCCGATTACGGTTCAGATTTCACCGGTTGGTCCGCGTTTGGGTCATTGGGTGATTGATCCGCCGGTTCAAACATTGGCGTTGGATGCTGGTGCGGCTGGCAATGGGATTTTCAATCTTTCGCTGACTGCCCGTGCCAACACTGACCAAAGACCTTTTCAAATTAACATGAAAACGCAAGGACCTGACCCGCAAGAATTTAGTGTTTATGATGAGATTCAAATTGGCAACAGGAATGTGTACATGACCTTTTCTTCTCAATTAAATTCTGACGGTGATATTGAGGTAACCCAAACATTTATCAATGAAACAGACAATGTGTACACTTATTCATGCCAACTTATTGTTCCGGATCGTCCGATGCGGGAAACGACTGTTCGGAGCGGTTTGGGACGTGTGGAACATGTTTATCTTATTCGGCGCGGGCAAGAGTTAATCAGAAGCGGTGTTACGGAAATGACTGTCCGTGCCCGTCCTGTCGGAACAGTGCAGCCTGTTGGTCAACCAATGGTTTATACAATTCCGTTGTTAAGTGATTAATAGACTTCGTAATATATCAATGTAATTTTTATTTTTTATATTAGCCCCGCTAGGGGCGTTAGTATTATAGCCCGCCCCAACGGGGTGGGTTTAAGTTCCCCCTCCCACCCCAACGCCCTGAAAGGGCGAAATAATAGTGGAGAGTTGATAGTGGAGAGTGGATAGTGGAGAGTGGATAGTGCCGCATGCGGATTACTACCAAAACGGTAATCATTCCGCTTGCGACACTATCCACTATCCACTATCCACTCTCCACTATCCTTATTCCGTCTTTCTTTGTCGGAATTGACCAGAAAGGCTTCATTGGCGATC
>JAITIZ010000666.1 GCA_031279215.1 Planctomycetaceae bacterium | reverse complement strand
CCCCCCCACCCCCCCCCCCCACCCCGCCCCCCCCCCCCGGGGGCCGGCACTCTGGAGGGGAAAGTTGAGAACAGATAGTGGAGAATATTCACGTTCTAAACTATTTCCTGTAAACTTCTTACAACTTCTCCGTTCTTCACCGTTTGGCTTTACGTTGGTCGAACTTCTTGTGGTGATTGCGATTATCGGCGTGTTAATCGCTCTTCTGTTGCCTGCTGTACAAGCCGCGCGGGAAGCAGCACGACGAATGAAGTGTTCCAATAACATCCGCCAGATTGCAATAGCAGCACACAACTTTCACGACACTCAACTACGTTTTCCCGCATTTTACGGTGATCCGATTCATGCAGAACGTTTGAAAAATTTGTTAAATCCACAACGACGGCAACGTGCTAGTTTTCTCCTTTTGCTGATGCCTTATATGGAACAAACGGCAATTTACGATGCAATCGCCGAAGCCCCAACCACACCAGGTTTCGACTATGTCCATCAGATAACGGTAGGTCAAACGACTATTTCTGCCTTGTTTTGCCCGTCGGATAGTAATCCTTCGCTGCGAACCGAAAACGATTGTACATGGACAAGTTATCGCGGTAGTCTTGCGGATTTGTCTTGTCGAGCAGATTTAAATAGTCCGCGAAGTTGGCTTGGCGTCGGAGAGCAAACTCGAACATTTGCCGGTATTACTGATGGAACCAGTAATACCGTTATGTTATGCGAAGGAATCATCCACGACAGTTCTGCCGGAACACCTGGCGGGAACTATAAAATGCGAATGGCAGTAACAGGAACTGGCACCTGTTATTATAATCAGGTGCCACTGATGTGTCTAAGTCTGAAAGGAGCAAATTTTGAGTTTCTAAATCCAAATCAACCGACACTTGATGGTCGTGTGATAACACCCGTAGTAAGTCACGGACATAATCTTGGACAACGGGCATGGGATGCTCAAACGCATACAACCGGAATTCACACGCTTCTTCCGCCGAATAGTCCGAGTTGCCATGGTACGTGGGATTATGCCTGGGTCAGTGCAAGCAGTAATCATACCGGCGGCGTTCAAGTTGCCCGAATAGACGCTTCTGTCACCTTCATCAGTGAAACAATCCACACAGAAAATCTGGATCAGGCAAGTACGATTCCCGGAACTTGGGAACCGCCAGCCTATCCCTCCAACGCAACACTGGGAGTTTTTAGTTATGGCGTATGGGCTTCTCTTGGTTCTATCAATGGCGATGAAAATGTAGCACCGTAAGTAGTTACAAACCGGCTGTTTCATGTTGAAGCAGCCGGTTCATGATTTTGTATTTTAATAATCATACTCAAACTTCGGAGGACTTTTTAATGTTGAAACAATATTTTATTACAATATTACTATTACTTGGGTTTGTCATTTTATCCGGATGTAAGCCATCGAATCCTTATGGAACCGTTCCTGTACGCGGAAATATCACGGTGGATGGTAAAGCGGTTCAGGGAATTACCGTAACATTCAGGTCAGTCTCTGGAAATGGCGTCAGTGCTTATGGTTTGACAGATAATCAAGGAAATTACGTTCTGACTACCGGCGGTGCACCGTTCGGAACTGGAGCGGTTCCCGGAAAATATCATGTAATGATGTCAAAAATAACCAATGACGAACCACAGTTGACACTCGATGAATATAACACTCTCGTAGCATCAGGAAAACCTCGTGCTGATAAACCACCCGATAAGGCAACAAATCAAATCCCGGAAAAATATCTCCAACCCGAAACGTCAGGACTTGAACCCGTTGATGTCCAGACCAAAGGTACCAATGTGTTCGATTTCAAGTTAGTCAGTACACCATAAATAGAACTATTTTCGTTATACATTCCGCTTCAAAAATTATATCATATTGACCTCCGATATTATTTTGTGTAAAATTATTGATTCGAGTTGATTTTACCGATTAATAATACAAATTCGTATCTATTCAGTAACATATTCTCAGGTAATACTTACAGGATAAACGATTATCAGATAGGCGATCTTTCACCGAAATGCCGCCTATCTTGTGAGTATTTATCTGCTGATAAACAAATAAGATCGCTACTCATTAATTACGTAATTCACCCTAATAATAAGGAGATGTTCCATGTCAACCACTAATATTTCAGACACAACAAGTTTGACGTTTGAAGAAATTCGGTTTATTATACAGGAAAATGCTAAACTAATTCAGGAGATTAACAAAACAATTTTGGAAAACGCCAAACAATTACAAGAAGAACGCAAACAATTGCAGGAAGAACGTAAACAATTACAAGAAAAACATAAACAAGCGCAAGAAAAACGTAAACAAGCGGAAAATGAAATCGAAGAACTTAGAAAACTACAGAAACAAACATTTGATGAAATAAAACAAACCCTAAAACAAACCGATGAACAGATTAAAAAAACCGATGAACAACTTGGACATTTAGGGAATCGGTTTGGTGAAGTAGAAGAATATTTAGTTGCGCCGGGTATTGCGGAAAAGTTTAATGAACTCAATTATCATTTCAGCGAAGCTGGTCGTAATATTAAACTTTACGATGAAAATAATAAAAAACTTACGGAAATAGATATTATGCTTGAGAATGACGATTTTATTCTTTGCGTGGAAGTAAAAGTGTCGCCCAATGAAAAAGACCTTTGGAAACATATTAATCGTTTGAAAATTGTACAACGTTATTTCAAAAACCGCCGCCCCAAAGAAAGAAAAATTATTGGTGCTATTGCCGGTACAGTTTTTGATGAAGAATTTAGAAATATTGTTATTGAAAACGGTTTGTACACCATCATACCAACCGGAAATACCTTTAAAATCGATGTTCCCGAAGATTTTCAACCGAAAAATTTTCGTAGTGAATGATAAAAGAAATAAACCGTATATCGTGTTCGATAAATAATGTTTTGTAATGTATTTACCGAATTTAAAAAATTCATTTAATCTTGTAACCTGCCGATTTTTTATTTGTCATCAGTTACAAAACAAATTAGGAGTCTAATCCATGAAAGCAAGATATTGTTTCATTATTGTGTTGATTATATTGTTCGGTTGTTTTTTAATCCGAACGGAAATTCAAGCCGTTGAGTCGGTGAAAAAGAATGTGGAGGTGATTGTTCTGTCCGACAGCAGCGATGAAGGTTTTGAACCGTATCGGGCAATGGACGGTAACACGAAAACAATGTGGCATTCCGAATGGAAAACCGCAAAGCCGGTATTGCCGCATACATTGACTGTTGATTTACTCAATGTTACGGAACTTACCGGTTTTGTCGTA
>JAITIZ010000544.1 GCA_031279215.1 Planctomycetaceae bacterium | reverse complement strand
ACGGAGTAAACCCCGCCGTGAACACCAAACGCAAGGTAAACCCACGCCGTTAACCTGGTTATTAGATAGAAATTCCTGTTCCGGCACTTGCGCTTTGCTTCACCTACGGTTATGCACTTCACACCCCTAGCGGGGTTAAAATCAAAAAACAAAAATTTCACTAATATATTACGAAAATTATTTTCAAAAAACTTTTTAAAATAATCTGCGAAAATCTGCGCAATCTGTGGACGATTTAAATTATGTGGTCGTTAAGAAAATAGACAGTTACATTCTATTTTATTCCGCCCTGTATTTAGTTAATAGTTGACATTAGCCAAGTATCACCACATGTCGGTACAGTGAAGTGTCAGCAAGTTGACCTCGGAAATTGTAACTTTCAATTAATTCTTTTCGGAAATCAAGAACGCACTGTTCCACACGGTCAGCAACACAATGTGTTGTCATGGGATGTTTCGATTGATCCGAATAATTGACCCGATTCAATCGTTGGTTACCGGCTTGCTTAACCCAAAATTGAACTGTCGAAAGAGATACTCCCAAACGTGCAGCAACTTGGCGAAAAGACAACCCATGACGTATTGGCGCAACTATTTCTCTGCGGACAGTCAACGGAAGAACACCTCTTTTGATTCTTCATAATCGCGCCCTTCTGTAAAAATAAAACCAAATACAAAAACAATAATTATAACAAACGGTACCGACATGTGCTGATACTTGGCTACTATCAACTATCCACTACTAAAATGCGGGTACTTATATTTTTGATTTATTTTGGTTAAAATGGAGATGTTTCCTTTAATAATCCGGTGAAAGCCGGTCAATTTTTCCCAGAGTATTTTCTATGGAAGTCAACATAGCGAAATTGAAGCGGTATTTTCCGAATACCAAAGCCGTAGATGATCTTTCATTTTCGTTTCACGGTGGTCAGATTTACGGATTTGTTGGTCCGAACGGGGCTGGAAAAACAACCACAATGCGTATTCTTGCAACATTGGATGAACCAACTTCGGGCGACATTTTTGTTGATGGAGTTAGTGTGGTACAATATCCTGATCTTGTGCGTAAGATGGTTGGATATATGCCGGATTCATTGCCGGCCCATAAAGATATTACCGTGCATGAATATCTTGATTTTTTTGCCCGTGCCTACGGTTTACGTAACCCGAAGCGGGATAAAATTGTTCAAAATATTGAAGAGTTCACCGGCTTAACCGAATTTAAGGACAAAACAATTGCACAAATATCAAAAGGAATGAAACAACGAGTTAGTTTAGCACGGGCGATAGTTCATGAGCCGGTAGTTCTTGTTCTTGACGAACCGGCAGCAGGCTTGGACCCGCGAGCACGAATCGAACTCCGCGAACTCCTAAAAGCCCTAAGAGAACATGGAAAAGCAATCCTGATTAGTTCCCATATTTTGAGTGAACTTGGTGAAATTTGTGATGGAGTTGCCTTTATCGAACGCGGACAATTACTCCGTGCCGGAAAAATCGAAAATATTATCGAATCAATGGAAATGAGACCCATGACAATGATTCAAGCCAAAAATTATGATCTTGAAACATTATTGAGACTGGTTCTGGAAGAACCAATGGTCGAAACAGCACAAATTACAGGAAATGAAGTTGCTGTGTTATTAACAGCCGATGATGACAGTATGTTGTTGTCTTCACTAATCAGCAAGGGCGTACAAATTGCCGAATTTCGCCGGCACAAAGCCCATTTGGAAGACTTGTTCCTCAATATTACCAAAGGACGTTTACAATAATTTGCCCTGAATTTACAAACGAATTGGTTGTATAAGCCGGTTGTACGAACCGGTTGAAATCTGTTGTTTACCGTATTATACTAATATCAATTGAGTTTCGGATTGTCAAATACGGTAATAACCAAAGAAATCGGTGATTTTACAGTGGTTTCCGTAAACCGAATGGTTATTGCCTCTACCGGTTGCGGTGTCAATCTTGTACCATTTTACACTTTATACAGAAAGGATCGTTTTATGAAACGTGTATTTACTATTTTGTTGGCAGTTGCTGCGATGGTTTTAACAACATCGGTTGCCTGTTCCCAAGAAGACGGTTGGGTGAAGATTTTCAACGGTGAAAATCTTGACGGTTGGAAATCGAACGAAAAATACGAAGGTTTTGAAGTAAAAGACGGTACGATTGTTGGTAAAGGCAATCGTAACCATCTTTACTATTACAAAGAAGAACTCAAAAATTTTGAGCTCAAAATGGATGTTAAAATCGGTGCCGGCGGTAATTCCGGTGTGTACGTCAAATCACAATGGCAAGACGCAACATGGCCCGTAACCGGTTTTGAACTCCAAGTAAACTCCTCACATAATGATCCGGCCAAAACAGGGAGTTTGTACCATATTATCAAGATTTTCAAAGCTCCGCATGCTGATAACGAATGGTTCAACTATCACCTCATCCTCGAAGGTAATACGTTGGAGGTGCGGGTTAATGGCGAATTGTTATACACTTATATCGATCCGTTGGAAAAGGGCGGTGTTCCGCAAGACGGGAAAATTACCGAACAAAATAAACGGATTAGCCAAAAAGGTTATATTGCTCTTCAACAACATGACCCGAAAAGTATCCCGGAGTTCAAAAATATTTTCCTGAAAAAATTACCGGACTGATTATTTCGACCAAGTAACTCTCTATTTTTCGTCCACAAATCACATTGATATTTTTGTTGATATTTTGTGCGGATATTTGTGGATTTTTAGAGATTATTTTTTGAGAATACGAAACGTCATTGTCTATTTTGGTCCGCAGATTTACGCAGATTTTTGTCCACCGATTTTTGTCCGCAGATTGCGCAGATTTTCGCAGAGATTCGGGGATTTTCAAGGATTCTTTTTTGAAACTAAAAAATAACGAAACAAACAAACAATAGACAAAAAATAGAGAACATTATTTTCAAAAAACTTTTTAAAATAATCTGCGAAAATCTGCGTCATCTGCGGACAATTTCAATTATGTGGTCGTTAATAAAATAGACAGTTACTACGAAACAGACGGAAAAACAAAACATACGGAAGAGTTGAAGCAAAAAATTTTTGTTATCTTTTGTTATCATTTGTTACTTTGTTGATTTTGTATTCACAAAAAAATTTTATTGAAATATTACAAATATTTTATTTGATAATGAGTCATGCAATTAATTCCTACAGAAAATGAGTCTATTTCCAAACTTGTTTCTGATTCTTGTCCTCCGATTTTAGTGATTGGTAACGCTGCAATTCGCACAACTTTTGATGACAAAACACTGGGGCAAGTTATCAATGCCCGACATGCAACCGGAGTTACGGATGTAATTTTGAACCCCGATGCTCATGTTGGTTATGGAGTACCGATTGGTTGTGTTATGGTTTCGCCGACACATGTATTTCCGGGTCCGGTTGGAGTTGACATAAAATGTTCGATGTCTTTGTTGCAGTTTGATTTACCTGCGGAAGAAATTAAAGATCGCAAAATCCGTCGGCGTTTAATCCAAAGCGTCTGTGAACGAATCCCCACTGGAGCCGGCACCGGACAAAGAAGCGTTCCCAAAGGTAAAAAGTTTGCGAAAGATTTAGCACGGAAAGCTGTGATCGAAGGAGCAACTCAATCCGTTTGCGAACAATTCGGTATTCCTTTTGAATGGACACAACGTTGTGAAGATGCTATTCATTGGGGTCACGATAAATCTGTTCGGGCGTTGGAACACCGGCTTGATCGGATTGTAAAGGAAAAATATCTGTTGCGATTTGATGAGAAAATGACGCAATTGGGTTCGTATGGCGGCGGTAATCATTTTGGAGAATGTGAGATTGTTTTTGTAAGTGATGAAGAACCTATGCGGAAAACAGCGGAGGTTTTTGGATTGCGGGACGGTCATGTTGCGTTTTTATCACATTGCGGTTCGCGCGGTTTTGGTAACATTTTGGCGACAGAACAATTCAAAATATTACAACGTAAATTCAAAGAATGGGGAATTCCTTATCCTGGCGGTGATCGGGAATTGGTGTACGCACCTATTGGTTCTCATGCTGCCGATGATTATCTTGACGATATGGCTCTTGGCGCCAATTTTGCAACCGTGAATCATCTGTTGATCAATACTTTGGTTTGGGAAGCGTTTCAAGAAGTTTTTCCTGAAATCCGGGCGTCTTTGGTGTATTTTATTAGTCATAATATTGTACGGCGGGAGAACTGGCGTGATCATTCGGTTTTGGTTCATCGAAAGGGGGCAACCCGTGCATTTCCTGCCGGACATCATGCCTTGCGAGGAACTCCGTTTGAAACAACCGGACATCCGATTTTGTTACCGGGCAATCCTCGCGGCGGTTCGGTGGTGATGGTTGGTTTAGCTGGTGCGGAGTTGAGTGCGTACAGTATCAACCATGGTGCCGGCAGAGTCATGGGACGCCGTAATGCAATGAAAACACTTGACCAAAAAACAGTTGATCAAGAAATGGAAAACGACGATATTTTAACAAATTGCCGACGTTATCCGCTTGATGAAGCTCCGGCTGCTTATAAAAATTTTGAAGAAGTTTTGCAAAGTGTCAAACAAGCCGGTCTTGCTGCCGAAGTTGCAAGACTTCTTGCAACTTTTGTTATCAAAGACGGCGATCAGGCTGATGATTAACAATAGAGAACTTCTAAAAACCTGCCTTGTAGAAATTTTGTCCCTTGAAAAATAAGGACTTGAAAAATAAGGACTAACAATGAATTTTTAGATAAAATATTAGGTTTTTGGAAGTTCACTACAAAAAAACGAAACAGATGAATATTCTCATCTGTTTCGTTTTTCATTTTTAAATTGACCGGTTCAATGATTCCGTGTTTAACGATTTCTTATTCACAAACCGGTAAACATGGGGGAACACAGGGTTTCGGTTTATAAATTTGCACCGGAACTTTGTAAGTAACCATTCGCGGTACTGACCGTGTTACGGTGTACGGCACTTTGCTTGCCTCGATTCGGCAGCCTGTTACGGTTTTTTCGCAGGTAACAGGTTTCAAAACCGTGTAATTACATTGACGAACACGTTGTTCAGGAACCAGTTTACAAACCTTGTAAGCAACATTTTTGGTATGCGTTTCCACCACATTACGGCAAACCTGATAATTCACCGTTTTGACCCGTTGTTCGTGAACCATCCGACACACCGTATAATTACAACTTTTTTGTACCGGAACTTGTTTACAAACCTGATACGTACAAGTTTTAACCCGTTGTTCGGGAACCATTTTACAAACCTTATAATTGCAAACACGAACCTCAGGAACCATTTTGCAAACCTGGTAATTCACCGTTTTAACCCGTTGCTCTGGAACCATTCGGCATACCGTATAATTGCAACTTTTCTGTACCGGAACTTGTTTGCAAACCTGATACGAACATGTTTTAACCCGTTGTTCGGGAACCATTTTACAAACCTTATAATTGCAAACACGGACCTCAGGAACCATTTTACAAACCTGATAATTCACCGTTTTAACCCGTTGTTCAGGAACCATTCGGCGTACCGTGTAATTACAACTCTTTTGTACCGGAACCTGTTTACACACCTGATAGGAACAGGTTTTAACCCGTTGTTCGGGAACCATCTTACAAATCTTGTATTCACAAACACGAATTTCAGGAACCTGTTTACAAACTTGATAATTCACCGTTTTGACCCGTTGTTCAGGAACATAACGAACACAATTAACGGTTTTTTCCCGCAATTCCGGCATCCAAACTTTTTTATAACAAGTTACCGGCGGACATTGGACTTTTACCGGTTTGTACTTCAAGGGAGTACATGCTGCCGGAGTGCAGGCTTCAGTACAGGCTCCAGGAGCACAGGGTTCACAAACAGGAACCATTTTAATCACAACCGGTCCAGGAACCTGATAACTCTGTTTTTCCCAATGACCGGATTGATATTGAACTTGCTTGGTGTAGTGAACCGGTTTACAAACCGTGTAAGAAATTTCTTTCTGACGAGTTTCATAAACCGGACGATTCACCGTGTATTCCCGTTGACGTGTTTCCCAAACCGGTTTGCAAACGGTGTACGCCACCTCTTTCGTGCGAGTTTCATAAACCGGTTTGTATTCTGTCCAGGTTCTGGTTTTCTGTTAATAAACCGGTTTACAAACCGTGTAAGAAATTTCTTTTTGACGGGTTTCATAAACCGGACGATTCACCGTATATTCCCGTTGCCGTGTTTCCCAAACCGGTTTGCAAACGGTGTACGCCACCTCTTTGGTGCGGGTTTCATAAACCGGTTTGTATTCCGTCCAAGTTCGGGTTTTTTGTTCGTAAACAGGTTTACAAACTGTGTAGGCAATCTCCTTCTGACGGGTTTCATAAACCGGACGGTTTACGGTGTATTCCCGTTGACGTGTTTCCCAAACAGGACGGCAAACGGTGTACGCAACCTCTTTTTGACGAGTTTCATAAACCGGTTTGTATTCTGTCCAGGTTCGGGTTTTCTGTTCGTAAACCGGTTTGCAAACCGTATAGGGAACTTGCTTTGTTCGGGTTTCATAAACCGGTTTACAAACATTGTACGAAACGGTTTTGACTTTTGTGTCCCAAACCGGTTTACAAACCGTATAACGGACTTCCCGTGTGCGAACTTCAGGAACGTATTTACAATAGGTTACTGTTCTGGCAACAGGAATCTTGTTATAAACAGTTTTATAACAAGTGATTTGCTGCTTTTCATAGACGACTTTTTTACAAGTCCGCATGACCGTAACACAGTGATCAACGTAATCGCAGCAACGCGGAGTACAAGGAAGACACGTTCCCGCTCCGCAATATCCGGCATTGGCAGATGGAATTTCCGAAAAAATTACAAAAAATCCCGTAAGAACAAATAAAATTCCCCAAAACTTATTACTCATAAAATTTCTCCTCATAACAAACATGTAGTGTAAATTCCTTAACCGTGAAATTCGTTAAAAAAACCAAAAGTAAGCATTTCATTGTAACTTGTATTATTTTTGTCAATAAGTCAAAATACGTCAACTTTAACGATTAAATAATACAAATACTATCCAAATATGAAGTTACACTAACAGTTGACTAATTTATCGACTAGCAAAATTGTGTACTTCAAGAAAAATGTTTTTTGAAAATCTAGTTTGTAAAAACAACGTTAAATATGCAAAAAAAACAAACAAGGATAACTTTAACGAACAATTTCAACAAATAACTTCAATGGATTATACCGTTAAATAGTCAAATTTGTAAAGTACCTAGTCCATTTTTTTAGAAAATTTTCCCAAAATAGCCTAAATTATTCCAAGTATTATAGACTTCTCACAGTTAAAAATGACACTTTTGTCTGATTATTTCGCATTTTGAGGAATATAATTTTATGAGAAATTATGAAGAATTTCCTAGTGTTCACAGGGTGGTGTGGACATTAGTGTTAATTTGGGTATTTTGGGTGGTTAATCTTTTTTTCTTGGTGGCGTATAGAGCGACGGCGAGTACCCCGTTTTCGTTCCATCTCATTCCGTGATGTTTACAGCGTTCGGCGA
>JAITIZ010000540.1 GCA_031279215.1 Planctomycetaceae bacterium | reverse complement strand
GCAAGATATTACGATCCAGCAACTGGACTATTCAACAGGCTTGATCCATTCTTTGGAAATCTGAACGATCCACAAAGTTTACATAAATATCTGTACACTCATGCTGACCCGATAAATGGAATTGATCCAATGGGATTAAGTCTATGTAGTTCATTGGGAAATTTGGCTATCGCTACAGGAATTGCTGGTTTAAGTGGAACTGCAATCATTGGCGCACATAATGCTACTATGCATGGTGGCAAGTTTTTACCTGATGCAATGATTTTTGGAGGTAGTGTTACATTCTCACTCAAGACTCTTGAAAACTTGGCTCAAATGATTACTAAAGGTTTTTCAAGTTACATAAGTCATTTTGAATCTATCGGTTTGCCGAGCACACAATTTTTGACAACTCTATACAACCAAATATCCACAATTGACATTCCTCCGCAACTTACAAATACAGGATCAAGTATCGGTAATTTTTTATATCAACATTTTTCTATTACGATTGGAGTAGATTACGTTGGTTCTCAAACAGAAAAAAATTCAAATAACGCATTCTTTATTTATTTAACTTTGCAATTAACAAGTGCTAAAACTGACGTTATTCCCAATGGATCAATTTATACCGGATTTATTTGGAATATGCCTGAAATTGATAATTACCGAGGTGGTGTAGTTGGTTTTGGAGGAGAATATGGAGTCGGAATTATTTCAATTGGAATGAATTACTTTGTAAGTTTATCTCCAAACGCCAATGGCACATATACAAGAGGATTTACATTTGGCTGGAATTTTGGAACACCAAGTAAGGGACTAGAGGTATCCGGTACTTACACTCATGCTTGGGGACCATTTTGGGAGCATTAAACCATGAAACATTATTTTTGTATTAATTTCATTTTATTTGAAAAATAAATTGCAACAAAAATAAATGAATATAGTCAAAAAGGGAATCATTAAAGGTTCGGTACATTTCGATAAATATCTTTAATACCTATTATGGATAGACATTTTTTAATTTCGGTATTTCAGGTTTCCACTAAAGAGAATGGTAATAACGAGTATTGTCGTTCGGGCATAAAAAATCCCACACAATTACTTATGACAGGATTGATGATATTCATGACTCAATGTTGTGTCTTGCCTTGGGTAATTATTATCTTATCTTGTCAGCCAGGAATTGTCGGGGCTTGGGGTAATGTTAAACCACTATATAGCTTTGAATGGTGGATTCTTGCGATAATAGTGCTTGGCTCATATTTAATATGTTTATGTATGGCGAAACGTTTCGCCGATTTGTGCTTTTCTCAGTTTTACTTTGAAAAAATCATTGTATCAAATGATTCTTTAATACTTCAAAAGAAACAAACACCTCTGTATCAAAAAAATATGTCTTTTAATTTTGATTTATTAGTAAAAGTTCTTGTACAAAATGACGAAATGTTTTTACAAAAGTATTCTTTCCTTTATCCACCTCCTGATGAATATTTTATTAAGTCTTATGAAAAAGAATATCGTCTCTGTTTTATTGTACATAAATCGATTTCTATTGTTATTGATACTTTATTTATTCAAGAGGTGCAGACCATTCTCCATGATCTACAAAAAAGACAAGATATCCAAATAGAATATCAATGTAATATTATTTGTCCATGAGAATTAAAATTATGTACTGTAGTTTTGCAAACATTGTTTTAGTGCGTGAAAACGCGTGGTGAATGTGGCGAGAAAGAGTATGTTTTGTGCACGAAATTAGACGGGTTTTAATTGTTTTAATAGTTTCTTTAAACCTTTTCCATAATCAATTTCGATTTTGTGTGCCTATCCGGTAAATGTTTTAAGCCAGTTAAGTAACTCCGAAAGGTAAAAAATTGAGTTATTTTTTAGCAAGTTGTTCTTTGAGTACGTACAATGATCGTGTTGTATTTTTGTACAAAGTTTACGTTTGTCAATAAAATGAACGAAAAGTAAATACCCCAAATTGCGTAAATTCTTAAAATTCAAGCGTGAAATGAATATTTGAAACATTTCTTCGCTTGTTTAAGGACTAGCCCAC
This sequence comes from Planctomycetaceae bacterium, assembly GCA_031279215.1. Classification (GTDB taxonomy): domain Bacteria; phylum Planctomycetota; class Planctomycetia; order Pirellulales; family Thermoguttaceae; genus WRKP01. The sequence continues at coordinate 2,279 of JAITIZ010000540.1, read as the reverse complement.
TACCAAAACCGTGAATTAAAACACGCCCCAAAGTTAAACATTCAACTCCATGTGCCAAAGCGCGAATGTGTATTGCCGGTAAAGCTGGAACAAAAATAAAACTTCGTCTTGAATTTCTCGAATGGTCGGTTATATTTGCCAATCATTCGTATTGAGCGAATTTAATTTATCTTGTCAGCCAGATTACCAATGATCAATTTGTGGTCACAGTATGCGCAAAATACCATTTTTGAACAATTTTGTTGTTTTTAATATTATTGAAACAATAATTTACTTCATTTCTTGTAGTACTTCCGAAAAATTGTCCCAAATTCTGCTATCGTACTGAAAATTTTAAGTCATTTTTAATTTACTGGACAAGTACACCTTTGAGTGCACTCAATTTGAAACGGTCTAAAATTATCGATGCGATATTTATGAGTTATTGGACAATCTTTTTAGGATAAGTATAGTATAAAGAAATATTACCATAAGCACTAGGAAAAAATTTTTTATACTTAGGATTATTTGTAACATGATAGAGCAACATACTTGCTGAGTTTATCTTCCATTTTTCTCTAAAGGATAAATCAAATTTTTCATTGTAAATAATCCGTTCTAATGTGTTAATTAATAATTGTTCGGAATTTGTATTATTAAATTGTATTTCAGCCAAAAAACGATTTCCCCAGCTCTCATCAAAACATGTCGTTTTTATGAATAATGTTTTATCTAAAATGTCATTATCCCTTGTATTCCAAATAATTATTGAAGAAAAATCTAATACTCTTTGAGTTTCTAAAGTTATTTGATCCTCAAATATATTATCTATTTCCTTTGTTAACCACTGATGATTTTCAATTCCACCAAGATATAATAGTGCCCATAAATAAGTACGTAACGGTACCGGTGCATTGATCAAATCATCACCAAAATCTATTTCAAAATTGTCTCTTTTGAATTTCAGAATTTTAAGATAATCACGTATTTTTTGGCGAAGTGGTTCTATTGCCTCTTTTTTATGTTTTAAAGCAAGAAGGTTAACATAAAATTCACTTTGATAAGATTGATATGGTGTTGTAAAAGGATATTGCCAAAACGGTAGAGAATCATAACCACTCAAATACGCCAAGTTAATGGAGGCAATTCCTCTTTTAATTTGCGTTTCAGAATTGCAATATTTGTTGATTAGCATAGTAATTTGTGTGTCATCCCCAGTACATAATTCAATATTTCTTTTCATCCATAATGTCTCTTTTGTTTCCCAAATCTTGTAAATAAAAAGATAAATCATAAGAAGAAGAAGAAAAAAAAAATAATATTACGTTTTAAATTCTTTGAGTTTAATTTTATAATTTTGTTCATTTATTTTCTCCATCTTATTGAGTTGGCAAAAGCCATAAAATTGGATTATCTCCGCTAATACTATAATCTGGATTCCATAGTTGATAAAATTCCTTTGCATCAAAAATTAAAGGGCGCGCTGCTACCCATGGATCAAGTACGAAGGCATCATCATTATTTTCATTTGTTGGTATTTTAAGTGAAATAAAACTATGCATTATAGGAAATGTTGTCCAATCACTACCTTTGATTACATTGAAATGTGTTTTTACTTTCCAGACTTTCAAATTAGATAAGTCGTTAGCGATGCCAATAACCCATGAAGGACACTTTCGTTCTGTATTGTATAAATTTCCAAACCAACCTGATTGACCACCTGTTCCAAAATACTCTTCATTATAATTCGATAAATTTGCATACGAAATGGCTCTGCTTTGAACAGCTTTCACATAGTTCTTTGCAAGAATATTTGCTTCTATATAAGCCTGAATTTTTATTTCTTCACTTAAATCTGTACGTGAACTAATATGATCTTTAAGAAATTTAGTAATATTTCTTTCCCAATCGGAAATTTTGACATTAATTTTTTTTGAAGGATGTTTTGGGGAAATTGATTTATCCCAAAGTGGTGAAGCCTCCCATCTAAGCGAATACAATTCACTGGTAAGTATTTGTCCTAAGAAAAAGGCACCAATATCAATTACAATTTTGGTAAATATTGATAAATCTTTTGTTGATTTCGTTTGGGAAAGAGATACATGAATTATAGATGATATTGCAATTCCAACCAATGCAGCAAATTCTCCACTTGGATCAACATTATTCACCGGTTCAACGTGAGTGTACAGATATTTATGCAACGATTGTGGATCAGAGAGATTCCCAAAGAATGGATCAAGTCGATTGAATCGACCTGTTACCGGGTCGTAATATCTTGCACGTAAATATTGTTGCCC
>JAITIZ010000526.1 GCA_031279215.1 Planctomycetaceae bacterium | reverse complement strand
AAAACGCCTAAAGTATTTTACATAAACCTAGAAAATATAAAGACTTACGAAACAAGCAGTTTTCCCAATCACTCCCAGAATTGCCAATGATCAGTGAAAAAAAACGACATTAAGACAAGGGGGCACCTACCTCTTGATTGTTGACCTAAATAATTATCCTCCACAAAATGTGAAATAATCAGAAAAATTGTATTTCTTTTCAAAACTAGTCAGTGAACACTATGGAAAAAAATACGAAAAAATAACAAAAAATCTGTTGAATGATCATGATACTGAAATCTTACCATGGGTCAGTAACTTGAAAAATTAAGTTGATGAATACAAGAAGTATAATATCGTAACTTTTCAGGTATGTTTATCAATCGACTTCACAGGACAAATTGTTGCACATATTCCGCAACCGGCACAGGAATCATTAATTTGAATTTGTGCATCAATTTTTTCAATCGCTGGACAACCAAGTTGCAAACAAGCCTCACATTTTTTACACTTTACGTTATTAATTTTATACTTTACTTTATTAACTGATAAAGTATTTCCCAACTTCTTATGTAGATACAATGGACACGGTTTTCGTGCAACGATTAGATAGGCTTCCGGTGAATTGGTTGCTTCCTTTAACATTGATGTTGTTTGCGGAATATTATAAGGATCAACAGTCAAAATATTTTTGATGCCGCAAGCCCTGCCAAAATCTTCGATGGACACCGTAACCGTTTGCTCACCCATTAACGTTTGACCAGAACCAGGATTTTCCTGATGTCCGGTCATCGCCGTAATCCGATTATCGGCAACGATAATTGTTGTTCCGCTTTTGTTATAGGCGACATCAAGCAAACCGGTAATACCAGAGTGAAAAAAAGTCGAATCTCCCATTATTCCAACAATCTTTTGTCCTGACCGATATTTCGTTGAAGTTGTAGTTAAATTTTTACGTAACGCTTTGTCAAGACCATGAGCCATCGTGATACCGCCGCCCATACAAAGAATAGTATCCATTCGTGAAAGTGGCGGCGAGGCACCAAGTGCATAACAACCAATATCACCTGTTACGATAACATCGAGTTTACCCAACACATAGAACAGACCACGATGAGGACAACCCGGACAAAGTGTTGGCGGACGAATCGGAATATCTGGAAGTACTGCCGTTTCAATAGTCTTGCCGTAATTTTTTTCACCTAGAACTTCGTACAGAATATCCGGCGATAATTCACCAATTCTTGGAATAACATCTTTTCCATGACAAAAAATTCCGAGTGATTTGATATGTTCTTCTAAAAAATTATCAAGTTCCTCAATAATAAAAAGTTTCCCGACTTTGTTTGCAAACTCTTTGATCTGCTTATCAGGAAATGGAAACGGCATTCCAATTTTTAAAACAGAAGCATTGGGGAAAACTTCGCGAACATATTGATACACAACTCCCGATGTGATAATCCCAAAATTTTTATCGTTCCATAAAATTTGATTCACCGCCCAATCGTCAACATTGACCGTTAATTTATCAAGACGCTCTTCAACTTGTTGCCGTATTTTTTTTGCCCAAATAGGATTGGAAATAAAATATCGCGAAGGTTCTTTCGTAAAATGCAAGTCGGTTTTCAAAGCCAATGGTTCACCATCATTGACCAAACCTCGTGAATGAGCAATGCGAGTAGTTGTTCGTAAAATAACCGGCGTATTGTAATCTTCCGAAATTTGTAGAGCAAGTTTTACAAACTCCTTTGCTTCTTCGGAATCAGACGGTTCTAAAAGAGGAACTTTGGCTAGTTTGGCATAGTGCCGTGTGTCCTGTTCATTTTGTGAAGAGTGCATACTCGGATCATCAGCAACTGTTACAACAAAACCGCCAACAACACCAACATACGCAAGAGCCGTCAAGGGATCCGCTGCCACATTCAAACCGACATGTTTCATCGTAACAAGAACTCTTGCCCCGCAATGTGAAGCCCCTACCGCAACTTCAAACGCAACCTTCTCATTCGGTGACCATTCCGCATAAATAGTCTCCCGGTACTTTTTGGCAATCGTTTCAAGAATTTCCGTAGAAGGCGTACCGGGATAACCCGCCGCAAAAGATACTCCGCCTTCATAAGCTCCGCGTGCAATCGCTTCATTACCGGTTAAGAGTTCTTTTACCATTTTTTATTCTTCCTGTAATTGTTTCAAAAAAGAGAGCGGTTGTTTAAAACGTATATCATCGGCAACTGCTTGCAGTATCCATGTTGCCCAACGCCCCGCTCCCATCTTCACTCCGGTTTGTCTGGCATCATAAAGATTGTCGTAGATGTCCGCCAACTTAATAAGCCGAACACGCCAATCCGCCGATTCCATTTGTTTTTGATACGCCAATTCGCGGTCATCTTCCCGTAACCTTGAGTCTTTGGTCAACGCTGCAACGAGAAGAGCAACCTCTGTTCCACAAGCAGTTTCAATATCGTCAAAATCACCTGCTGTATCTTCAATGACATCATGTAACAACGCTGCCGCCAAAACAATAGGATCGTCAACATGAAAAAGATTCGC
>JAITIZ010000275.1 GCA_031279215.1 Planctomycetaceae bacterium | reverse complement strand
CCATTTTCTGTAACAGTTGTTAAAGGAAAGAACATTTTTAATTTCGAACTCAAATCTAAGTAACGATCTATCTTGTTATCATTTTATCTTACGGGAACGATAATAAAATAGACAGTTACCAATTCTCCAGTGAACGCTGGAACATCGCTTATCTTTCGATTGTCAGCATGAATAGTTACGATATTTTTATTCCAGAGCCGGAGCGGTAATTCGTTCACCGTGTTGTTGCAATACCTGATCTTGGGGTGTAAATGTTCCGTAAAAAAGTGCGTTGGTGTCCATCCAAGTATTGAGACGGTTCCAGTCGTCTTCGGAAAGTTGTACGTTATAATGACCCTTGTCAAGAAGTTTCGTCAACAAACTTCCGCGTGCGCCGAACCGGTTTGGTTCGGTTGCCGGTTCGTAATTACCGTACGGCATTCCCCATGCAGTATAGGCAACCCGTTTTACCAAGGCATTATAAGAACGGCTAAAATGCCCTTCCGGTTCGCCGGTTAAAATAATGTTACCGTGTTCTTTTTCTGTTTTTTCAGCGTTGTGGCAAGAAACACAATGCCGGTTCAGAACCGGTTGAACAAGAATCGGGTACGAAAATGGTCGGCTGCCGTCCGGTCCCGGAACAATTGTTGAAGGTGAACGTTTCATCGCTAAACTCACAGTGTTGGGTGTTAGAGTTTGCATTCGGTTTTCGTGACAACCAATACAACTTGTTTTTTCACCCGGTTGGAGATAGGTCAGACTTCGCATCGTTTGAACTGCCCGCCCTTTTGAATCCAACGCCTGAAATAGTAACGGTATTTTTGCCGGAACTTCAAAATAAGCACTGCCGTCTTCTTCCACCGGAATCGTTCCCAACACTTGTTTGCCCGGCGAAGCGTTTGCCGCTCCAACCGGCGGATTGTTAATATGATGCGTTGTTTTGGGTAACACCTGAACCAAACGAAGAGCCTTAATTTTATTTTCTTCACCTTCAGGAAATTTCAACCAACTTTCGTAAACGTTTTGCAAATAAAATGTTCCGGTTATTTCGGATTCGTTGGTTCCGCCGTTCAGAACAGGCGGAGCGGAACGGGCAGTCAACGGTTTTGCCCAAACACTTGAAATATTAGGGTCACGATAAATCAGTTCCTTATTTCCGAAAGCGTCTGCAAAATAAATTCCGAACATGTTGGGAATATTCGGTCCCGGTTCACCGCGTAACCGATCAAAAGAATACGAAACAATAAAATATGTTTCCGAAAGCGGCAACGGTGATTTGTAACAATGTCCCGGAAAACGGCGTTCCTGTTCGGTTGGTTCGAGAACACGATTACCCGGTCGATCTGTACGATTAAGAGCATCCCAATAACCGCGAACCGGTGAATCGAAATCAGTCGGTTCCGGTAACGTAATTCCGTAAGCCAGAACCGCTTCACATTCGGGAAAACGTGCGTCTGGTGTTAGACGTGTAATCGGTTCACTTCCGTCAACACCGCGCCTCGGATCAATAAGAATCACTGAACCCGCCGTCATACCGTGATGCGGAGCAGCTGTTGCCATCACCTTATCGCTGTCCGGTATTGGTCGCGCTTCCCAAGTGCCGCAAGGAACAAACGTATTGTTACCATAAAAAATACGTACATTCGTTCCGTCTTGACGAACTGTCCAAAGTTGCTGATAAAAAACCGCATCGCGATCAACATAATCCCACCGCGTATAAAGAACACGTCCATCATTCAATATGACCGGATCCCATTCATTGGTTTCGTGAAACGAAATTATTTGCGGGTTGTTATTGATATTGTTATTGATATTGATATTCGGATCAAGTGTTGCAAGCGTGTAAACGTAACACGGACCTCCGCCGCAACGGTGAAATCCGCCGCGGCGTGTTGAAACGAAAACCAGTTTACCGTTGGGAAACGGCACCGGGTTGAAATCATCGTATTCACCTTCCGTCAATTGCCGAACACCGCTACCGTCACTGTTCATTTCGTAAAGATGATAATGTCTGTTCATTGTTTCAGGATCACGCCATTGTTTCGGTGAAGTTGCGGCTTCGCAAAATGCAAAGTATATTTTTCCGCCGTCGTAACGGATTTCAGGCTGCATAAAATTACCGTGCGGAAATTTACCGTCGGTCAAAGAACGGGTTCTCATGGAATGACCGGGACTTTCAAGTACGAAAATTCCTCCGCCCGGACGCGATGCGTAACCGTAAACTTGTGTCAATTGATGACTCATTACGGAAGGAACATGTTTTGCGAACAATATTTGTCCCGTATTGAAAAGCGGATTAGACAACACAATTTCACGCCGCAAACGATGGAGTAAAAGCCAATGGTTTTCGTCAAATGTTGTTTCGTTTTTTAATATTTGAAAACGTTTCAACAATTCATCGGGAACAGTATTGCGGGAAGTTAAATCGTTAAGTAAAGATTCGATTTGAGGAATGATCTGTTCGATGGCTTCTTTGAATGTCCGTGATTCCAACGGTGTTCCGATACCGTCCTGCATTCGCCAATCGTGTTCGATTAACGCCGTTTCGAGTGCCGGATGTAAATTCGGTGAACATTCAACCGGCTCAAAATTTGACGGACGGCGTTGCGGGTCAAGCGGCAATATCGTTTTTGTATCAATTATCTTCTGTTCGCCGGACGCCGCAAATTCCAGTAACACCGTTTCGTTGTTACGGATTTTAATGCGGTCATTCGGATTCAGAACAGCTGTAATCCGGTAATGCGGTTCGGGAAGAGCATGACCAAGAAGTAATAGTTGCGTTTCACCATTGTAGTAAAACCATGTTCCGGCTGCAGAACCATGAGACGGCGCAACAATATTTCCGTTTATTTCAACAACAACCCCATTAGACTCTTCCGCCTTTGACGTTGTAGAAACTATGAACAAAATAAATAATACTACAAAAATGTTTTTGAAGTTCATCATATACCTCGAAAAAGTTAAAAATTGATAACTGTTCCTCAAATGGAAACCGCTAAAAATTCGATTTTTCATTAAAAAATGATTCGTAAATCCATCGTCCTAATTTTTTCCCGACTTGATCCAGTGTGAAAGTTTAACCGTCTTGAACCTGTTTTTGTCCTTCTGCAACAATATTTTGAACATACTGACGATATTGTATATCGTTCTCATTTTCCTTGTCCAAAAAATTTGTTACCGATTTTGTTGACGGTGTTTGTGTACTCATCACTTAAACCCTTTCCTGTTATAAAAAAATAATTAATTATTGTTGAAAAAAATTACAATGAAAAAATCATAATTAATTTTCACAATAATATCAAGAGGACATCAACCGGAAATTTCAGCGATATTCTGCTAAAATTTCCGGTTTTCTTTTCTGGTCATTTTGGATTTTCACCGGATTCAATTGTCAAGGTGATTACGCTGATGGTATGCGGTGCGTCATGTTTTGTATTAACCATTTTGGGACCGGTCGAATCAAAATTGGCGATATACAATTTGTTACCGACGACCATTGGTTCGCAAGGCGAATCGAGTAATCCGTCCGCTCCGTTGGTATCGCCGTTTGCCCAAATTGTTTCAAAAACAACATCCTTGCCGGCTTCCCAACGCGAAACAGCATGGACCGCATTCTGTTGAGAATCGGCAATATAACTTCGTCCTGTTCGTTTGTCGTAAAACATTCCGTCACAACAACTAATTTCGTTACTCTGAAAAATTTTACGGCAAGCCGGTTTATTTTCCTTGTCAAAAGTTAAGGCGTAAACGGAACCGTCGCCAAAGTTACAAAAATAGACAACGCCGTTTTCATCAACCGTCAAACCATCCGCACCGCCGGGGACATTCCACGAAGTCTTCGTAACTTCTTCAACAACAATCAAATGCGGATCAGTACCATTGGGTTTAAGACGGATTGTTGGGGTTCCGTTTTTTCCGGCGTTGAGGGCTTCGTCTTTCGTGAACATCCAAACGCCGCCGGTTCCGTATTGACCCGGAAGTTCGAGATACGTATCGGTAATCAACATTTTGTCTTCAAGCCAAAGAATAGCATTGGAAACTTTTGTTCCTGTTGCAACAATTTGTACTTCACCGGTTGGTTTGCCGTCTTTCATAATCACACGAAGAATACGTGATTTATGTTCTTTACTGTGAAACCATTGTGTATCGCAAACGTATAAATGATTATCGGGACCAAAAGCCAATCCCATGGGGCCCGTTTGACCTGTGTCCTCAAGTATTGGATATTCAAGAACCACTTCAAACGCCGCCGTTTCAGGATCAATCCGAACAAGATAACCGCCTTCGTGATGACCTTTTTTCAGATTTTTGTCCATATTATTAAAATTTGGGAAGTTGACAAAAATCTTTTTTGTTTTCGGACAATAAGTCATTCCGTCGGGATTGTGCAAATGATCGGGAAATGAAACAAATAATTTCGGACGATTTTGTTCTGAGTAACGCCGTTCTGGAATCGGTTTTAAATATCGATCAAAAAATTGCATCATGGTTGCCAATGTTTTCGGATCAACAAAAAGCGGTCCATCATGTTCGGTATTTTTAAGCGGATAAAGAATATTAGTAACACCAACATCATCAAGGGCTTTTTTCAAACGTTCCGCATGAACAAACCGGTTCACCGGATCGGCGGTTCCGTGAATCAGTAAAAACGGAGGATCATCTTTTGTTACGTAAGTAGTTGGACTGGCGTGAAGTGCTTCTTTTTTAGCTTCGGGAATTGGTTTACCGAGAAATTGTTCAATTTCTTTGATCCAAGGGATATTTTTGTAATTCGGATCATTCACCGTCAACATTAAATCACTGGAACCGCAAAAATCGCAAACTGCTTGCGGACGGCTGGATTGATCAAGATTTTCTCCGACATCAAATTCTTTGACATCGGAAGTGGTACCGACCAATGCGGCAAGATGACCGCCGGCAGAACCGCCCCAAACTCCAACATGTTCCGCATCAATATTGTACGTTTTAGCGTTGGCGCGTAACCAACGGATTGCCGATTTGCAATCTTCAAGTTGTATCGGAAATGCTCCGGTTCCGGTAAGCCGATAATTTATTGATGCAAGAATATAATCACCTTTTTCAAGAACGGCTTTTAAAAGACCGTCAAGCATGTAATGATTCATATCTTTCGCGCCAAACGCCCATGCGCCGCCGTGAATCACCACAATCACCGGATAAGGTTTTGCTGTGTTTTCGTAACCATTCGGCAGATAAAGATCAAGTTGTTGACGTTCTCCGCCGCCGGTTACATACGGAATGTTTTTCTTGACGGCAACATTTTTCGGAACAGTTACCGCCAATGCTGTTACTGCAATAAATTGTGAAGTAAATAGTAAGAGCAAAAAGGTAAAAATCGGTTTCATAATTGTTGTTGTGAGTTTAGGGTTGTAATTTTTGCCCGCCGATAGATAAAACTTGTTTTTGCGGCGAATCCATTGGATAGTCATTCAATTCAATCTGAAGCGTATAGTCTTTGGCAAGATCGAAAAGAATAGGAGTACGTGAATTTTGATTGAGGATTTCTGGAATGATTTTTGGAAGTGCGGCACGTTTTTGTTCAATTTCTTCGTGATATTTTTGTATTCCAACCATTCCAAGTTCTTGAATTTCTTTGGGAGATTTTTCTCCTTCGACAATAGGTTGTTTTTCGAGTGTTACTTTAAATGTTTTTTCAGGTGCTCCCTGAACAACATAAGTTCCCTGAAAAGTACGCAAAACAGCAACACCATTGGTATTGGTTTTACCGGAAACTGTCCACATTCCGCCTGATTCTATCGGTGTTAATGTAACAAATACATCGACAACAGGTTGAGAATCCCGTAAAACCGTAACACTACAAGATTTCGTTTTCGGAAAATCTGGCGGAACGTAAGAACATCCCGATATTCCTATTATTAAAATGATAATAAATTTGTTAAAAAAAGATAAAATATTCATAGTAATTTTTGGGTTAGGGATATTTTAGGGTAAACTTTTTGATTCACCGCCATTAATGGAACCCATTGCCCCCCAAACACCATGTGGACTTTCACCACTTGGTAATGTTGGAGAATTGGCATTGGCTCCGGTTGGAAGCACTGATAAATTACCGCAGTCAATTGTTTCTGAAACAAAACGAACACTTCCATCACACAACGCCGTCTGAACTCCGCCGGAATGTTGGCTGGAAACACTTCGCATCGCAAAACCAAATCGATCACCAGAACCAATTTCATAGCATGATGGTGAATTGGGAGGTAATATAGTACGGAAAGTATGTTCTTGATTGACTCCACACCAAATATTCATGCCATTAACGTATGTCGTTGTTGTTCCACTTTTATACATTTTAGGATCACTCGGATCACGTGTGGCTAAACAATCATTCGGTGTCCACCCGCCGGAAGGTTGGGCTAAAGTATCCCAATTTACCATTGTATGAGCACCACCAATGGAATACACCGTTACTTTGACACGTCGGTCTTCTTGTGCGGATTCTCCTATAACCGCTTCACTTAATGCAAGTGTATTGGATGTTCCATCGGTAATATGTGCTAATGTACGAAATTCGTATGCAGCACCAAAAAGTCCGCGAAAACTATCAAGTCCAACACCATTACGACCTAAGTTATTACCTGTCCAATAAAAAGCATGATAATAAGTATCACCATGACAGCCAACATAACTGTTCGGAGTCATTCCGCAAAAAAACGACGGTTTTGTTGCAGCGGGGTCTGACGGACAGGAAAATGTTGCAACAACTCCGGCACGATAAGCATATTGCGGTCCAGTATCAGGATTGTCAGGATAAGGTAATAATCCTGCGTGTTGTGGATGCCATTGATTTGCTTTCCATTCCGCATATTTTCCTTCTTGTTCTACAAAAGGAAAAAGCGGAGGAATAAACGAAAACACAATGTTTTCCGGATTTTGTGGTCCATTGAGTGCCGCCGGAAAGGCATTGTTAATATCATGGTAATTATGCAAGGACAACGCAATCTGTTTTAAGTTGTTTGAACACGACATTCTTCTCGCAGCTTCTCTTGCTGCTTGGACTGCGGGTAACAGTAAAGCAATCAACACGCCAATAATGGCAATCACAACCAATAATTCAACAAGGGTAAAGCCTAATTGCCCCCCCCCCCCCCCAATTGCGTATTTTGCCCAAATTAACAGGTAATTTCTTTTTCAGGGTAAAAAGCAGAAGAAATGGGGTAATAATCGCTAATGCGACACCATAAACCATTCGGTCAATTAAAAAATCATCTCTCATAATAAACTCCTTTTTGGGGATTTAAGGAAAATAAATAAAATAAACAAAACAACTATCAATCTATGCTGAAACCAGTTTAGCAAGTTTAGCAGAAGTTTGGAAATTAAAGTCAAATAATTGATCCATAAGTTGCATTTCGTTTTCGGATAATATTACAGTTCCGGCTTTGGCATTTTCGGCAATTCGTGTTGCGTTTCTCATTCCGCAAAGAACGTGCATTTTATCGTAACGCGATGCCGTCCAAGATAACATCAATTGACTGGTCGAAAATCCGTGTCGCTCCTGAATCGGTTTCAATCGCTCAAGTGCTGTGTTAATGCGGTTGACATTTTCCGGTGTGAATCTCGGATCGTGTTTGCGGAAATCACCTTCAGGATACTGAAAATTAGGACAAAGTGTTCCCGTAAGAAGTCCTTGTTCCAATGGAGTGTAAGCCAGAAAACTAACCTTGTTCAAACGGCATGCCTCTAAAAGACCCTTGGTTTCAATACTTCGATTTATAAACGAATAAGGTTCTTGAGTTGAATCAAGCGTTCCAGAATTACAATAATTTTCCAACTGTGTTTTCGTAACATTTGAACTGCCGACAGCACGGATTTTACCTTGATCCCGCAATTTTTCCAACGCCGCCATCGTTTCTTCAATCGGTGTTGTGTGTTCCTGAGCATGGGTTTGCAAAAGATCAATATAATCGGTTTGGAGCCGTTTCAGGCTTGCCTCTACTTCGCCAATAATTGATTCCGGTTTAAGATAACGATAAAACCGGTAATGATTTGTGTGTTGTGTCAACCCGTTTTTATCAGCGTAAAAATGTAATTCACCTTTGCCCGATGCCCAATCTTTGGTGTCCCAAACGATTCCGCATTTCGTTGCCACCACCGCCTGAGAACGCCGATCACGAATGGCCTTGCCGACGATTTCCTCCGCCAATCCGTAACCGTACATCGGTGCCGTATCAATTAAATTGATACCATAATCAAGTGCGGCTTGAATTGTTCGGATTGCAGCTGATTCATCGGTTCCGCCCCACATCCAACCGCCAAGCGGATAGGTTCCCAATCCAATCACCGAAGCCTGAATATCAGTTACACCAAGAAAACGGTATTGCATGATAATTATAATTCCTCTTATTGACATGAAATGAATAACTTACATAATATAACCCTAAATGTAACATAACTTCAGCCGAAAACTTGTACTAATGATAAACTCATTGCGTAAAAGTGTATCGCAAAAAAATAATTTCGTCTAGTCAATTTTTGCGACAATCAGGTGAACAAAAGCGACAAAATAATGAATAGTTCACAAGCAGATTAAAATATATTTTGATAAAATGTTACGCCTGCGAACTACTCACTATTCACAAATAAGAGGTTTGTTATGAAAAAAAAGAAACGTATATTACTTGTTGTTGAAACATCGCGCGGTCATGGTCGCCGGATTCTTGAAGGAATTGCGGCGTTTGTCAGGGAACAAACAGATTGGCAAATTTTTTTTGAAGATCGAAGTGTTCTCCAAAAAGCTTCAAAATGGTTTTCAACATGGCAGGGTGACGGTATTATTGCACGTTCTGCAGATTATCAAACAGGTGTGATTCTTCGGGAAAAAGGCATTCCTCTTGTTGAACTTCTCTCAAATTCCGGCTTTGATTTAGATGTTTTCGAAAATTACGATCATCTTGCCGAACTGGCAATCAATCACTTTTGGGAACGTGGTTTTCGTAACTTTGCATTTTTTCGTGCCGATCAAACCGATTGGTCGCAACACCGCGGCGATGCCTTTGCCAATTATTTGTTGCAAAAAGGAAATGTTCCCTGTCATTTTTGTCCGTTGCCAAGCCGGAAAATCAAAGATCATTTTCTCGATGACTTGATTTGTTCAACAGATACTGTTCTAGGTGAATGGCTTCTTTCTCTTCCCAAACCTGTCGCTATTCTAGCAGCAATTGATATTCATGCCTTTTATATTTTAGAAGCATGTCAGAATGTCGGAATTACGGTTCCAGAAGAGGCAGCCATTCTGGGGTGCGGAAACGACGAACTCGTTTGCTCATTGCTTTCACCGCAACTTTCAAGTATCGATCTAAACAGCCGAGTGTTCGGCTATACTGCCGCACAACTTTTAGAAAAGAAAATGAATAATCCCAAAAAACTGTTTTCTCCAATCATAGTCAACCCATCACATGTTGTTGTTCGGCAATCCACTGATATCATTGCAATTAATGACCCTGATGTTGCTCAAGCACTTCGGTTTATCCGCAATCATTTCATGGAACCAATTGATATTGCCGAAATTGCAGATTCCGCAACACTAACACTCCGAACACTTCAACGCCGTTTTCATGATTGGTTGGGACGATCACCGGAAGCAGAGTTGACTCGTGTACGGCTTGAACACGCCCAATCTCTGTTACGTGATACCAACCTTCCTGTTACATCCATCGGACACCGTGTCGGATTTTCACCGCCGCAATATTTCATGCGAGTCTTTCGCCGCGAACTGGGAATGACACCGCAACAATATCGTCAAAAAAATCAAATCATTACACAAACAGTCCCCTATTGTCCAACATTTATTGAAACAAATCAGAATGATTAGTTGCAAATGATAACGTAACTGCCTATTTAAAAATAGATAACATTTCATCGGAATTTTTGTAAATATACTTCTTGCAGCCATCAATTTCATTTTTCAAGTTAATGACCCATAGTACCCGCCGTTGACTACTTTGTTGAAAATAAAATATGAACGCTAGTAAATATTTCGACAAAACCGAATTTTAATGTAACAGGCTATTCGTCCGCAGATTTTCGCAGACTATTGGAACAATATTTTTGGGTGGTTGTGTTGACAACTGCCTGTTTAGTAACTGTCTATTTTGACATTTTTGTTTTAATTTTTTTTTTAACACGAAACACACGAAAAAATTTTTTGTTGTCATTTTCGTATAATTTTTGTGTCGTTAGTGATGTTTCGTGTATTTCGTGTTCAAAATAAACAGATACATTTTGACGGAATAGACTGAATGGACAGGATTTTTAAATAAAAGACACAAAAATTCTGTTCTTATAAAACCGAATTTTAAGGAGCGATGAGTATATAATAAAAAGAGACCGTTACCCAGTTTATACTTTATGCAGATAGTGTTACAAAATACTTAATGAACTACGGACATAGCCTCACGGACAAGATTTCGCATGAAAGAAGTAGAAGCTTTCTGACCGGTAAAAAGTTTAAATTGCAAGCAGGCTTGACCAACAAACATCTCAACACCAGAAACAGTAATACATCCTTTTTCTCTTGCCAATTTAAGGAGTAACGTGTTTTCAGGATTATACACCGCATCAAATACAACCATTCGCGGACGGAGTGCCGATTTATCAAACGGCGATTCATCCACATTCGGATGCATTCCAATTGGTGTACAATTAACAAGAATATCCGATTTTAATTTGTCCCGTGACTTCCAATCAATAATTTCACAATCAATATGTTTACCCAAATCATAAGCACGGTTGCCGTTAATATCAGTAATTGTTACAGAAACACCGCGTTTTTTTAATCCGTAAGCCAAAGCCATTCCTGCACCGCCTGCACCAAGAATTAAGGCATTTTTATTATCGAGAACACTTTTTTCATCTATAAAACTCCCGCCCATTACCGCCTCAATACTGGAAACAGCAGCAACATAATCGGTGTTGTAACCAAGCCGCTCGCCGCCCCGAAATACCAACGTGTTACACGCCCCAATCTTCTCAACCGCCGGATCCATCTTCGTAAGATGCTTCATCACAGCAATCTTATGCGGTATTGTTACACTTAACCCCTTAATATCAAATTCCCCTGCCCTGCGTATAAAATCAGGAACATTATTATCCTCCAACGGAAACGGAACATAAACCGCATTAATTTTTTGTTCCATAAATGATCGATTATGAATTAACGGACTCAAACTGTGTCCAATCGGATTGCCGATAATTCCGTAAACAGTTGTATTGGTGTCGGTTTGATCGTAATGGTATAAATCAAGCAACTCTTTATAAACCAACATACCAGGAGCAATAATTCGGTCTTGGGAAAAAGTGGCATAAGTGTACGGCATTTCAAATTTTTTTGCTAAAATCCGGGTTGCTTTCCCCATTTCGCCCATGCCAATTCCAATAACCCGAACACCCTTATCACCCAGTTGTTTTGCCTGCCGGTTTTTATCACGAACAAAAGCAATAAACCGGAACATATCATCCACTGTTTTAGGATTGACTGCAATTTTGATGAAATACGGTGATTTCGTCAACATTTCACGGTGAAGTTCATCAAGATTTTCAGGAGTTTCGTTGAGGTTGTGATAACTGATGATTCGGCGTGTTTGTCCAAACATCGGAATTTGATCTGCAATATCAACCTCCAAATCAACAAATTCCGGTGCGGCAACAATAGCAGTTCGAAGTAATTGGAGGCGTTCTTTTTCAGTGCCCCGCCAAAGACCGCCGTCTTGTACCCGCCGTGCAGTAACAATAATTGCGGTTGGACGGTTGGAAATTAAACGGTGAATATCGGGTTCCCGACGCAAGAAATCAAGCCGAAGCTCCACCAACGAAACACCCTCAACAGCAAGATTTTGGTGTTCGGTAATCATTCGGGTATGACTGCCGCACGCAATGATAACACAAATCATGGTTGATCACAAAATAAGGATAATAAGGATATTGTACCAATAAACAGATTAACACCCAAACTTCACCCAAATTACAACAATAACCCCGATTCCAATTCCGCATACATACACATATTCGTAACAGTTTCGTTCTGACGGTACAGTGTTCTATAGGACAACCGGTGTAATTGCCGGTATTGCAGAAGCTGGTTTCGACGTGTAATCATAACGCAAAAGTTCGGTCATCAATATGAGAACAGCAAACGATAATGCCATGACCGAAATTCCAAGCATCGTTTGGAATAAATCATTCTCTTTCTTGTACCTGTAAAACAGAAACGGAACCGCAACAATCCCCATTCCCGCAACAAGATCAAATCCAACCAAATAATAAATAGTAGAAGAAAAACTAACGCCAATATCTTTATAAGGTTGAAAAACAAGCAAAAAAACATTAAACACAATTAACACCAATAATAAAATTCCGCCTAATACTAAACTCAATATATCACCAAGTTCCATTGGTATTCGTTCTTTTTTTTCTTTTTCCGGTCTAGTTTTGTCTTTTTTTCCTCTTTTTTCGGTCTTTTTTTCATTGGTATCAAGATTTATTCCAGTTGGGCGGTTGGTTTCTTCTGGAGTTTCACCAAGTATTGTCTCTTCTGAATTTTCTGCTAGGAATGTAGAAGGAATTTCACCCAAATTTTCGTCAATAGGAGGAAACGACAGATTTTCATTTTCCGGCAATTCCGTTATATTTTGTAATGGTTCTGGTTCGTCGGAAAATACGGCATCAAAAGGACTATCAGAAAATGGTTCTCTGATTTCATTTTCATTATTCCCGTCTTCGAAATTGATGTCGAAATCAAGATCATCTATTTTATTTTCATTATCTTGGGACACGGGATTCTCCTATTTTAAATACCGAGTAATAAGTCCACAAAAAACTCTATTCAACATATATCGACCAAATTATCAACAAAATTTTATCGTATTTCTTTATATTTTCCAGTTCCTGAAAAAAAATTCCTGATGATTTTGGAATTTGCGGACAAACCAATCTACGGATTATGCGGATGTTCGTAGATAAATTCGCAGATATACTTTACCCTGTCATAAATTGGTCACTTTGGAACGCAGGCGTCTTTCCTGCACGAAATTACCATTATTGCGGGCGAGACGCCCGCGTTCCTACTAAAAAAACAGATTAGTACAGAATACAGTATATACTCTATGCTGTTATAAATTGGTAGTTTTTTGAATGTTTGAAATTTGTAATGGTCCCGATTTAAGAGGTTGCCTACCTTTCGAAAACGTAATGGCAATATAAAAACAACCAATTGATAACAAGATTGAGTATAACAATCAATAATCGGTAAAATGTTATCGAAATAGATCGTTACAAACGTAAGTGTCTATTTTATTAACGAACACATAATTCCAATCGTCCGCAGATTACGCAGATTTTCGCAGATATTCGATCTTCTTGGATTTTCAAGGATTCTTTTTTGAGAGTACGAAATAACGACACAAAAATCCATACGCTTCGCTGGAACGATGAACAAACAAAATTATCGTGCGAAATGAAATTGACGGAATACCGTAACTTCCCCTGCACGTTGTGCCTAAAATTCAACAGGGCGGGGCAAGCCCGCGCCGTTAACGCTCGGTAAATTTTGAGTTTTTAGAAGTTCCCTTAATTGATTAAACGTAAAATTGATGAAGTCAAGAAGTATTGTATCAAATTTGTATTTTTCGATTTTTTTGAGAATTTTATCCGGTCTATCGCATTTCAAAACGGTATTTGGTAGAATTAGCCGGTTTGGTATGAACCTTATACCTTTTTATGACCCAACCTCAACAAAGGAGTATTATGATGAAAGAATGTTCATGTAAAAATCGTTCTACGGTAGTTAAGAAAGATAATGTCGGTAAAATCTTTCAAGAAGCAATGAATGCCGGAGACGGAATTTTTCGGTTAATTCCGAATTGGGTACCACGTAATTTCATGCACCCCGGTAAACGAATTAAACTTGCCCCAACAGATTGGTATGCACTCGGAGTTCACCGCGGCGGTATTGATGAACGTTGGTTCGGCAGCACCACCGAAGCCGCTAATGATAACCGCGCTGATGATGAAGGTCTTAGCTACATCAAATTCAATGGCGAAAAATTCCTGCTCCGCGATGCTGTCGCCGAAGGAAAAAGTGTTGTCGTTGGTAAATCCATCTGGGAAAAATATCAACGTTGGCCCATTTATTCCAAGTTTTTCGATAATGCCGGTCCGATTTGTCATCACATGCACCAAATGGAAAAAGATGCCAAATTGGTCGGACAAGAAGGAAAACCAGAAGCCTATTACTACCCGCCGCAACTCAACGCCGCTGAAAATCATTTTGATTATACCTTCATGGGACTCGAACCCGGAACAACAAAAGTTGATGTCCGAAAATGTCTCGAAGATTGGAATAAAGGCGATAATGGTATTCTTGACCTTTCAAAAGCCTATCGGCTTAAACGTGGAACCGGATGGGTTGTTCCTGCCGGTGTTCTGCACGCACCGGGTTCGCTGTGTACCTACGAACCGCAATGGGGCTCCGATGTCTTCGGAATGTTTCAATCACTGGTCGAAGGACGTGAAGTTCCTTGGGGATTGCTCGTCAAAGATGTCCCAAAAGAGAAACATAAAGACCTCGATTTTATTATCGAAATGCTCGACTGGGAAAAAAATATCGATCCCTTTTTCAAAAATTCCAATTACGTCGAACCCATTATCGATAAAAAACAATCCGGTAACGGTTATTGGGATAAATGGATTACCTATGGAAAAATTGATGGTAAACAACTTTTTTCCGCAAAAGAATTAACCGTGTTGCCGGGAGTTAAGTTCACATTCAAAGACCCCGGAGCAAGTAGTTGGATTTTCGTGCAAGGTCATGGAAAAATCGGAAAAATCGATGTCGATACTCCAACAATGATTCATTACGGCGAAGAACCTAATGATGAAATTTACGTAACTGCCGACGCCGCACAAAAAGGATTCGTAATCGAAAATACCGGTAGTGATCCGCTTGTTGCCTTGCGGTATTTCGGTCCCGATGTCCATGAAGAAACCCCCAACATCGGCGATCACAAAAAATGCGATTGCCAATGTAAAGAATAAAGAACCCCTTCAAAAGAATATCGAACAAATATTCATCAGGAAATCATTATCGATGAATACAACCATCAAGGAAGAGGATAAAATCCGACATACACCCCAAAGAACAACTTATCTTGTTCTTTGGGCGTTGTGTATTTCCCATCTTTTCAATGATACGTTTCAATCACTGATTGCGGCAAGTTATCCGTTACTAAAACAGTCGCTTTTGTTGTCGTTTACTCAAATCGGACTAATCGCAACAACATTTCAGTTTGCATCATCGATTTTCCAACCGCTTGTCGGATGGTACACCGATAAACACCCGCAACCCTATGCGTTACCAATCGGAATGACCTCAACATTGGTCGGAATTCTTTTGCTTTCGCAATCATGGAATTTTCCGCTGGTTCTTGTTTCTGTTGCGTTAATTGGTTTTGGTTCCGCCGTTTTTCACCCGGAATCTTCTCGAATTGCTTATATTGCCTCCGGCGGACAATTTGGGTTGGCTCAATCACTGTTCCAAGTCGGCGGAAATACCGGCTCCTCATTGGGTCCGCTCCTTGCTGCCATTCTCATTGCACCTTACGGACAAAAAAATATCGCCTGGTTTGGAATTGTTGTTCTCTGCGCTATTCTTTTCATGATTCCAATTGGATATTGGTATGCGCAAAATTTGAAACAGATTACACTGCCGAAAAAAAAAGAACACAAAAATTCAGAAATTAAACATCTCTCATTGTCAAAATACAATATAATTTTTTCAGTGATAATATTGTTACTTCTTGTTTTTTCAAAAAATGTTTATACGATTAGTCTGACGAATTTTTATACTTTTTACCTTATTGAGAAGTTCAATGTTTCTGTACAATATTCTCAGATATACTTATTTATTTTTCTTTTTGCGGTTGCTGCCGGAACAATTGTTGGCGGTCCGGTTGGCGATAGAATTGGTCGAAAATATGTCATCTGGGTTTCAATTCTTGGTGCAGCTCCGTTTACATTACTATTACCTTATGTGGATTCACTTTGGGGAACTTGCGTATTAACTGTTGTTATTGGAGCGATTATGGCGTCGTCCTTTCCGGCAATTTTGATTTACGCACAAGAATTAGTGCCGGGCAGAGTCGGAACAATTGCCGGTTTATTTTTTGGTTTTTCCTTTGGTGTTGGCGGTATTGCCTCTGCTTTTCTGGGCGGTCTTGCCGATCACGGCGGAATCGAATTAGTTTATGATATTTGTTCGTTCATACCACTGCTAGGACTAATTACGTGGTTTCTGCCAAATATCCGAAAGAAATAAGACTCCAAAATATTCTCATTGTTTCCTACGCTTTGAAAAAGCAACATCGTAGTAAATCGTTCGCAAGGTAATTGTTTATTTTCGTCCGCAGATTTTAGTCCACAGATTTACGCAGATATTCGATATTCGCGGATTTTCA
>JAITIZ010000190.1 GCA_031279215.1 Planctomycetaceae bacterium | reverse complement strand
ATCAGAAAAAATATCTTTCGCTAATTGAATAAGATATTCAAACAGCAAATAAGAATCCCCCCTAATCGCCTATTCTCACTGTTTTAACTCAAAGACTAAATTCAACAGATTCTGCCAATAATGATAAAGGTTGGTCAATTTCGCCTATAAAAATTTATTGTTAGAAGGAACGCGGTCGTCTCGACCGCATTTTTAGGAGTTTTTTTGTAAAAAAACAGTGCAGGCGAGACGCCTGCGTTCCTGATGTTTTTAGAAGTTCCCATAAGAGATTAACGAAATGCCGCGAAAATATGATCAAAAAAATTATTCCACTGATATATTACGATTTTTTCAATTTTGTGATATTTTTGATTGTTCTCCACACTAGTTGTATTGTTTTTTCGAACAATGTATAATTTTTAACTTGTTGTAAAATATCTTTTGTCGGTGGTAGTGTTGTCCAAGAGTTAAAATATTATCAAATGATATTATCAAAACGAGATTATTGTAGAATATCACGTATCACGTAAAAATGCTCACTAAAATCAAATTTGAAAATTTCACAGCCTTTCAACATCTCGAAATTCCATTTTCGCCGGGAATCAATGTTTTCATCGGCGAAAACGGAACCGGTAAAACCCATATTTTAAAAGCCGCATACACCGTTTGTTCTGTAACAAAAAACTGTAGTAATCTTGCCGAATTAATTAATGGAAATTTTTTACCATTGCAAATTGGGCATTTAATCAACCAATCGAAAACTCCTCAAAAAGGGGAATACAAACTTTTCAGAAATAGTCAAGATGGTTCTGAAATTTATACAGGGTTACAAATTTCCATCCATAACGGATGGATTACGCTTGGAAACAAAAAATCATGGTTGGAAGAAGAAATAGAATCGATTTATATTCCTGTTAAAGATATGTTGGCGAATGCCCCGGGTTTTCGGTCATTGGTTACTGAATATAAAGTTCATTTTGAAAAAATTTATGCTGATATTATTAATAAAGCATTTTTGCCCATGTTGAAATTACCGGTTGATAAACAACACCAATTATTGCTTGATAAATTACAAAAAGTAATGGGAGGTGAAATTGAAATCAAAGGGGAAAATTTCTTTTTAAAAAACAAACATGGAATTTTGGAATTTACCCTTCTTGCCGAAGGTTTTCGCAAATTGGGACTTCTTTGGCTTCTGATTCAAAATGGAACCCTGAAAAAAGGTTCTGTTCTTTTCTGGGATGAACCGGAAGCGAATTTGAATCCCAAAACGATGGAAGTCGTTGCCGATATTTTGCTCGAACTTCAGCAACTTGGCGTACAAATATTCGTCGCAACCCATGATTATGTCCTTCTCGAAGAGTTTGGCTTGCAACTGAAACCGGAAAATCAAATTTTGTTTCACAGTCTTTTTCGCGATAAATCTGGAAAAATTAAGGTTGCCTCAACAGAAAACTACAAGGAAATTTCTCCTAATGCGATTGACGACGCATTCGGGGCATTAATCGACAGGGACATTCGGAAATATTGGAAAGGAAAGAAACAATGAGTATTCTTGTTGCTGAAGGTTTTTCATTCGATTTTAAAAACGCTATAACTGCTTTCAAATTTGATGAAACAAATAAAAATTTACCAACTTATCACGGAGTAACAGCACTCAAAGCGGTTGATATTGTTGCTGAGTTCGAGGATTATTATATTTTTGTTGAAATCAAAGATTATACTCAAAATCAACTCAATTATACGAGATTAAAAAATTATCTCAAATATAAATTTCGGGATACATTTCTTTACCGTTATGCTGAAAATAAAGTTGATAAACCAATCCGGTATATTTGTTTATTGATAGGAACAAATAATATACAATGTAAAAAATTTTGTAAAGATTTGAGAAATGAATTGCCAGTTGGCTTACAAAACGAAAAACGATGGAAGCAGGTGTTGGCGGAAAATTGTTTTGTTGTTAATTTTGATCGATGGAACAAAAATTTTCCTGATTGGTTGGTTTATTCGAAAGATGTCCAATTTTTATAACACCCCATAACCTTTTATTTTTACCTTTACTTTAACTTTAAATTATGACGAAACGTTTAACAATTTCATTAACATTTTTTGCTGTTTTGGCAGCATTTTTCCCAATTCACATTATGTCACAACAATCCTTTCTGAAAGAAGGTTCCATGACACACGGTTTTACACTTCAATGGACGCAATCGGTTGACGAACTCAAAGCGGAAGCACGACTGTTTCTTCACGAGAAATCCGGTGCGCCGCTCCTTTATCTTTCCTGTAACGATGATAACAAAGTTTTTTGTATCGCCTTTCGTACACCGCCCGCCGATAGTTCCGGTATTGCGCATGTTATGGAACATTCGGCGTTGTGTGGTTCGGAACGTTTTCCTTCCAAAGAACCGTTTGTCGATTTACTCAAAGGTTCACTTCAAACATTTCTCAACGCTTTTACATCTGACGACCGGACAATGTATCCTGTTGCCAGCCGTAACGATAAAGATTTTCTGAATTTAATGAACGTTTATCTTGATGCGGTTTTCTTTCCCAATGTTAAAAAAATACCGGAAATTCTAATGCAAGAAGGTTGGCATTACGAAGTTGACGAAGAAACCGGCAATTTAACGTACAACGGTATTGTCTATAATGAAATGAAAGGCGTGTATTCCTCACCGCAAAGTGTTCTGTATCGGACAATTCAAAAATCCATGTATCCCGATTCAACCTACGCCAACGATTCCGGCGGAAATCCCGATCATATTCCCGAACTAACTCAAGAAAAATTCGTTGCGTTTCACGATAAATTTTATCATCCGTCCAATTCCATGATTTATTTGTACGGAAATGGAAATATCGAAAAACATCTCGAATTTCTCGATAAAGAATATCTAAACCGGTTTGAAAAACAAACAATCGACGCAAAAATTAAACCCCAACCCGTTTTAGAGAACCCAAAAGATGTTACCGCGGAATATTCCGTTGATCTCGGCGAATCAACATTGGAAAAAACTTTTTTGAGTATGAATTATTTGTTACCGACCGATCTGGAAAACGTTGAACGCAGTTACGGTTTGGATTTGTTGACGTATATTTTGGTCGGCAGTGAAGCCGGTCCGCTCAAACGAGCCTTACTCGACGCCGGAATTGGACTCGATGTTCATTGCTCATTTGACAGTTCCATTTTACAACCGTGTTTTTCAATAATTGTGCAAAATTCAGAACCGGACAAGAAACAAAAATTTCTCGAAGTGTTGGAAACAACGCTCAAAAAACTTGTTACTGAAGGAATTGACCGTAAAATTATCGAAGGCGCCATCAACCGTACAGAATTTACGTTGCGTGAATTTCAGGTGTCCGGTTTTCCGAAAGGTTTGGTGTTGAATATGAATATTCTCGAATCGTGGTCTTACGGCGGTGATCCGCTGAAACATCTGCGTTTTGAACCGATTCTGAAAAATATTCGTGACGGTGTGCCGAATCATTTCTTTGAAAATCTGATTCAAAAATATTTACTTGATAATCCGTCGCGCGGTTTTGTGATGCTTAAACCCAAGCAGGGACTTGAAAAAGAACGTTCCGAAAAACTTGCGGCGAAACTTGCCGATATTAAAAAATCACTCTCAGCAGAACAATTAACGGCAATCAAAAAGGAACAACAAATCCTTCTGGAACGTCAGGCAACACCGGATAAACCCGAAGATGTTGCAAAAATTCCTTCGTTAAGTATTGAAGATGTCGATAAAAAAGCAGAAGAAATTCCGTTTCAAAAAAAGGAGTCCGGTGAATTACGGATTGTCAACACGGATATTGATACCAATAAAATTGTTTATCTGACGCTTTATTTCAAGGCAAAACTGAAACCAACCGATTTAACAGGTTCTTATGCGTCGTTGCTTTCGGATGTTCTTGGACGGATTGATACGGAAAATTATCTCTATTCTGATTTGAATAACGAAATTGATCTTCATACCGGCGGAATTTCAACCGGTTTGATGGTGTACAATCTCAAAAACAAAGAAGATTATGATGTCCGGTTTGTTGTCCGAACCAAGGTGATGATTCCGAAATTGGAAAAGGGAATTGATCTGATTCTTGAAATCCTGAACCGGTCAAAGTTCGACGATACGGCAAGACTGAAAGAAATCGTACAAGAACTCCGTGTTGGTACGGAACAGGCGTTGATGTCGCAGGGACACCGTTTTGCTCAAACAAGAGCGTCCGCCTATTTTTCGCAAGCCAACACTTATCGTGACCGTATCGGCGGAATTGACTATTACAAATTCCTGCGTGAAATTGAAAAAAGTAACAGCCTCATTGATCAGTTAAAAAATTATGCCGGATCATTGCTGCGAAAAGAAAATCTGGACTTTATTTCCGTAACAATTGACAAGGAAAATTTCAATACGATTTCCGAAACGATTCGAAATAAATTTCAATCGGGAATTGTTACAAAAAATTCGGAGTTGTTTTTAAGTGAAACCGATACAGCGGCGTATGGTCAGTTGAACGAAGCGGTGGTGATTCCGTCTCGCGTGCAATATGTTGTCAAATCGGCAGACTATCGCAAGGCGGGATTTGAATATTCCGGTAAGATGCTTGTGTTGACGAATATTTTACGTACCGGATATCTTTGGAACAATATTCGGGTACAGGGCGGAGCTTACGGCGGCGGATTTTCAGTTGATCGGAGCGGCGTTTTTTCGCTTTGGTCATACCGTGATCCGCATTTGCAGCGAACAGTTGACATTTACGAAGGAGTTGCGGATTATCTCGAAAAACTGGAACTTTCCGACGAAGAACTGACGAAAGCAATTATCGCAACAATCGGCAGTCTCGATAAACCGCTCACGCCCGCAGACAAAGGGAACCGCATTTCCGCAATGCAACTTTCCGGTTTAACCCAGGAAGATATTCAACGTGAACGCGATGAGGTGCTTTCGACAACCGTGGATGACCTCCGAAAATTTGCGGCAATGTTCCGCGAAGGAATGAAACAGAACAATATTTGTGTCTTCGGCAACGAGGAAAAACTCAAAGAAGATAAAAATTTGTTCAAAAATACTATCCGCCCCATCGAATAACTGTAATATACTTCTCACGGTTAAAAAGTTCTTTTTGTGTAACTTAACTATTCCGTAGCTGCTCTGAAGGGGCAATAAGTAATAACGTAGGGCAACACCCTTACGATTGGTTTCCTCCTTAAAAATAAATTTGTCCGATAGATTTCAATGGGGGTAAGTCTTAACAGATATTACCAGCACCATCGCCGAACTCTACGCCTTCGACGCTTACAGTAACGCAATTGGTTTCGACCCATCTGTTGCGCTAACTGAATTCCTGTACAGCGGTGAACAATTCGATTCAAAAATCAGCAACAGTATTTATAGCAACGATATTATGATCCCGCAACAGGTCGATTCAATAGACTTGATCCATTCTTTGGAAACTTGACTGATCCACAATCGTTACATAAATATCTGTACATTCATGCTGATCCGGTGAATGCCATTGATCCAAGTGGTAACTTTGGGGCGTGTTTCAATTCTTGGCTTTGTATTTACGGCATGACGATGGTAATAAACTTCGTTTGGTGTTTTGCCATTGAGTGTCGTATGCGGTCGATATTCATTGTACCAATCAAAGAATAATTTCGTTTCGTATCGAAATATTTCATAACACCTTTATAATCAATAGTTTACGTCAATTTCTGTCCTCGGTGAACAACGCCGTTTTGAGGAGTGAACGGGTCAGTGAACAGCCGCTTACATGTTTTCATAAGTCTTTGCAATACAAAGACTTGCGTCGAACCGGAAATAGGTAGGCGACCGTAGGTGAAAGCCCTTCGACGAAACATTGCCTACCTTTGAATGATTGCTTTTTCGGTGGTTCACACAAAAATTCTATTGATATATTACAAATGGAATTATTAGAATGCCCCAAAGTTTCTCTTGACAGAATCTGAATAGGACGATATAGTTGAATAATAATTTATCGATAACAGACTATCTAATAATTTGACCGGTCTGCCGACAAATTTAATTTACACCGAAAAAAAATCGTTCTTGTTTATTGTTGTTTCTTTCGTATGTAAAATGATTGTGAAAAACGAAAAACATTCGGTGTTAATACGAAAAGCGTTTTTTCGTTCAAAAATTTTTTATGAATCTTTTAGAAAGGAAAACATTCCCAATGGAAAAGCATGATTTATCTGAAATATCCTCTGAATCAGTTGTTGATCATCAGGATAAAACGAATCAGGATAAAACGAATCAGGATAAAACAAATCAGGATGCTATAACTTTAGTTACAGTGTCTTCGGTTACAACTCTTGTTGTCAACACGCCGGAATCGCTTAACGAGATGATGGAACGTGTTCGTAATGCGCAACGGATTTACGCAACTTACACACAAGAACAAGTGGACGAAATTTTCCGTGCGGCAGCACTTGCAGCGGCGGCAAAACGTATTCCGCTTGCGAAGGCGGCTGTTGAAGAGACTCGAATGGGTATTGTTGAAGATAAAGTGATCAAAAATCATTTCGCTTCCGAATATATTTTCAACAAATTTCATGACGAAAAAACTTGCGGTTTAATCGAACATGACGCTGAATTTGGGGTTCGCAAAATTGCCGAACCGGTAGGAATTGTTGCCGGAGTAATCCCGACAACAAACCCAACATCAACCGCAATATTCAAAGCATTACTCGCTTTGAAAACACGAAACGGTATTGTTTTTTCGCCGCATCCGCGTGCGAAGAAATGTACGGTAATGGCGGCGAAATTGATTCTTGAAGCGGCAGTTGCGGCTGGTGCGCCGGAGGGAATTATTGGTTGGATTGACGAGCCGACGGTTGAATTATCACGCCAACTCATGTCACATCCGTACATTAATCTTATTCTTGCAACAGGCGGTCCCGGAATGGTAATTGCAGCGTATTCTTCGGGTAAGCCGGCCATCGGAGTTGGAGCAGGCAACACGCCGGCAATCATCGACGAAACCGCCGACATCAAAACCGCCGTCAACTCAATCCTTTTGAGTAAAACTTTTGATAACGGTGTTATTTGTGCATCAGAACAATCTGTGGTGGTTGTCAAAGAAGTTTACAACGAAGTCCGTAAAGAGTTTTTGTTGCGCGGAGCGCATATCGTCAACGATGAAGAACGCACCAAACTCCGAAATCTTATTCTCAAAGATGGAAAAATTAACGCCGAAATTGTTGGTCAATCCGCTCACAAAATTGCGAAAATGGCAGGTTTTGATGTTCCTGAAGTAACAAAAATTCTTGTTGGTGAAGTTGAAAAAATCGGGAATGATGAACCATTATCGTTTGAAAAACTTTCGCCTGTTCTTGCAATGTATTCAGCAGACAATTTTGAAAATGCGGTTGAGAAATCGATTGCGCTGATTCGTTTTGCGGGCATGGGTCATACGTCCGTACTTTACACCAACCCCAACAATGCCGACCGAATTGAAATGTTCGGCAAACGTTCAACAACCGGCCGCGTTCTCATCAACCAACCGTCAAGCCAAGGAGCGATTGGTGATTTGTACAATTTCCGATTAGAACCTTCGTTGACATTGGGTTGCGGCAGTTGGGGAGGCAACAGTGTGAGTGAAAATGTCGGCGTAAAACATTTAATTAACGTAAAAACAATTACCGAACGCCGTGAAAATATGTTATGGTTTCGAGTGCCGCCGAAGATTTTTTTCAAGAGTGATTGTTTGTCAATTGCGTTGGAGGAAATTCGCGGACGTAAGCGGGCGTTTATTGTTACGGATGCGCCGTTGTTCAATCTTGGTATTCCTGACAAAGTTGCGAACACTTTGGAGCATATTGGAATTGAACCGGAGATATTTTTTGAAGTCTTGCCTGATCCGGATTTGACAACAATCCGCAAAGGAGTTGATCGAATGAAAACGTTTCAGCCGGATGTTATTGTTGCGGTTGGCGGCGGCAGTCCGATGGATGCGGCGAAAATTATGTGGTTGCTTTATGAACATCCCAAAGTTCGTTTTCAAGATTTATCGTTGCGTTTTATGGATATTGAAAAACGAGTTTTCAAATTTCCGAAACTTGGAATTAAGGCATTGTTTGTTGCGATTCCGACAACATCGGGAACCGGCAGTGAAGTAACACCTTTTGCGGTTGTAACTGATGATAGTACGGGTCAAAAATATCCGATTGCGGATTATGAATTGACGCCGAATATTTCGATAGTTGATCCTGCGCTTGTAATGACAATGCCTAAAAAATTGACGGCGTATTCGGGAATTGATGCGTTGGTTCATGCGTTGGAGGCGATTGTTTCCGTAGCAGCAACTGATTATTCCAATGCGTTGGCGTTGGAATCGGCACGGATTTTGTTAAAGTATTTACCGTCGGCGTACGAAAATGGTCAAAACGATGCGAAAGCACGTGAAAAAGTTCACAACGCTGCAACAATGGCGGGAATGGCTTTTGCCAATGCTTTTCTTGGATTATGTCATTCGATGGCGCATAAACTTGGTGCGGAATATCATTTACCGCATGGATTGGCGAATGCGTTACTGATTGAGCAGGTGATTCGGTTTAACGCAACAGAAGCTCCGCGAAAACAAGCGGCGTTTCCGCAATACGGTTATCCGGATGCAACCGCGCGTTATGCGAGAATGGCGCGGTATATGGGATTGAATGTTGGTTGCGGCGGTGCGTCCAATGAGGAAATGACGGAACGTTTAATCGAAGCGTTTCGGGAATTAAGTAATACGTTGGAGATTCCTCATTCGATTAAGGATGCGGGAGTTGATGAAAAGAAATTTTTTGCGAATCTGAACGAGTTAGCGGAAGAAGCGTTTGACGATCAATGTACCGGTACCAATCCGCGTTACCCGCTCATCTCCGAAATCAAACAACTCTACACCAACGCCTACTACGGAACTCGAAAAAATGTGTAAGTAATATTGCTGATTATTTCGGAATGTGAAGGGAATAATGAGTAAGGCAACTTCTAAAAACTTATTTTTGAACAAAATTAACAAAATTTTCAGAATTGCCAAATTGGGATCATCGACTCTTTTTGTCCGCGAATTGACACAAATTTGCACGAAAAAAAATTAGTGGATATTCGTGAAAATTAGTGGACAAAAAAGAGTTTTTTAGAAATTGCCGAGAGGTAAATAACCTCAAGGCGGACAAGGTTTTGCCGAATATTTTTTGCTAATTTTTTTTTGCCAAAGGTTTTTTGCTGAAACCCTTGAGTCGGCGACATCGGTTACTTTGCATCGTTACGTAAATTATTAAGAAAGTTTAAACATTAAAAATGGTAATGTATCAATGGAATTTTTGTTTTTTTGAGATCACAAAACACACGAAATAACAAAATACACGAAAACTATCTAAAAAAAACTTTCGTATTTTTCGTGTAATGTTCGTGTGTTTCGTGTTA
This sequence comes from Planctomycetaceae bacterium, assembly GCA_031279215.1. Lineage (GTDB taxonomy): Bacteria > Planctomycetota > Planctomycetia > Pirellulales > Thermoguttaceae > WRKP01. Next base: position 10,243 of record JAITIZ010000190.1, on the reverse strand, counting down.
AAAAAATTAAAACAAAAATGTCAAAATAGACAGTTACTCCAATGAATATTCATTCACCGGTTTACACGACAGAAAATATTTGTCAGGATTGTTATAAATGTATTCGGCATTGTCCTTGTCGTGCCATCCGTATTGTCAATGGTCGCGCTGGAGTGATTCAGGAACTTTGTGTTGCTTGCGGAATGTGTGTTCGGATTTGTCCTGCAAAAGCTAAAAAAATCCGTCCCGATCTTTTACGTGTCAAATATCTTTTGGGAAACAATAAAAAAGTGTACGCATCACTGGCACCGTCGTTTGTCAGTTATTTCAAACATTACGAACCGGCGGCATTGACTGCCGCCATTTTGCAACTTGGATTTGCAGGTGTGAGCGAAACGGCACTCGGCGCACAAATGGTTAGTGCCGAAACCGCCGCATTTCTTGAACGCGCCCGCCCAGGAATTTATTTGTCCAGTGCTTGTCCCGCTGTAGTTGATTACATTAAAAAATATGCTCCTGATTATGTTAAAAATATTATTCCGGTTTTATCGCCTCTTCTTTCTCACGCAAAATTGTTGCGAAAAATATTAGGGGAAAATATTGGTATTGTTTTTTTTGGTCCTTGCGTTGCCAAGAAAAACGAATCCGACCGTCATCCCGAACTGCTTGATCTTGCGGTTTCCTTCAATGATTTAGTCCAATTTTTCGCTTCAGAAAATATCAATCCCGAAACAATTAAACATCGAGATTATGCAGCCATGATTCCGCAACATGCCGAAGAAGGTAAGATTTATGCGGTTGAAGGCGGTATGAATGATACTTTGCGCGGGGTGAAAAATAAGGTACGTTTTTTCACGGTTTCGGGGCTTCGTAATTTGGAACGATTATTCCGGAACGTTCCTAATCCTGCACAACTTGGTGATTGTAAAATATTTGTTGAATGTCTGGCGTGTTATGGAGGTTGCGTCAACGGACCGGTGATGCCAAACGATGATGCCGGAACACTCGCCTCAATCGCTCAAATTGCCAAAACCTATAACGGCGGAAATAGTTTGTTTCGTAAATTTAATCTGCCGATTACAGAACGTGTGTTCGCCGAACCGCAAAACGAACCCGATGTAACGGAAAAAGAAATGAAATCCGCTCTTGCATTGGTCGGCAAATTTGTTCCGTCCGATGAACTCAATTGCGGCGGTTGCGGTTATTTTACGTGTCGGGAATTTGCCAAAGCACTGCTCGCCGATAAAGCCGAAACGGAAATGTGTGTGTCTTATCTTCGAAAATTAGCGCAACAAAAAAGCAATGCACTGATTCGGTATATTCCGGCGGGTGTGGTGATTGTTGACCGGCATTTGCGTGTGATTGAGTGTAACAGACGTTTTGCCGAATTGTTTGATGAAAGTACGGTGATTGCGTTTGATTCATGCGGATTGGCGGGTGCGGAGTTGAAGTTGTTTGTTGAATTTGACGATTTGATTACATCCGTTCTCGAAAACGGCGGAGAGTTACAACGGCATTATCAAGTTTACGGCGATAAAATATTGAACATCAGCGTTTTTACGATTTCACCTCATCAAAGTGTCGGTGCTATCGTACAAAACGTTACTAATATTGAATTACGGCGTGAACAAGTTTCAGAAAAAGCAAGAGCGGTGATTCAGAAAAATATCGTAACTTGTCAGAAAATCGCAAGAAATCTGGGAGAACACATGGCAGAAACAGAAATTTTATTACGTGAAATTGCCGGTGCGTACACGGTTGTCCACGAAAAAGTTGTTCACGAAAAAGTTGTTCACGAGAAAGTTATTCATGAAAAAAACGAGTCCATTCCTTTCAGTAACTGATTGCCGTAACTCATTACAATAAATATAACAATTTATACAAGATCAATGCAGACGAATATATTTGTCGAGATGGAATGTTGTCAGTTGAACCATGACGGTGAAGCGGTTTGCGGTGATGATTTTTTATTTGAGAGAGTGTCAACGGAAAACCGTCATCTTGCAGTTCTTTCGGACGGACTGGGCAGCGGTATCAAAGCTAATTTATTGGCAACAATGACCACAACAATGGCTCTTCGGTTTATTCGTTCCAATATGGATATTCTGCAATCGGCAGAAATAATTATGGATACGCTTCCGGTTTGTGAAGTACGTAAAATAAGTTATGCAACATTTACTATTTTTGATTTACAAATTGGCGGTAAATCGCGAATTATTGAGATGGATAATCCGGCGTTTATTCATTTTCGCAACAATTGTGATTTGAAAGTGGAACGGCGTGATTTGGTTTCTGAACGTTGGTCTTCACGTAAAGTCCGTCTATCGGAAGTTCACACAATTATCGGTGATCGGCTTATTGTATTTTCAGACGGTGTTACGCAAGCGGGGCTTGGACGTAAAAATTACAAATTCGGCTGGCAGCGCGAAGGTGCATTAACTTTCATTAAAAAACAAATAGAAAATACTCCCGATATTTCCGCACATGAATTGTCCCGCGCTGTGGTTTTTGCGGCGAGAAATTGCAACGAAAATAATGCGTGTATTGATGATATTAGCTGCATGGTGATTTATTTACGCAAACCGCGAAAATTACGATTATTAACGGGACCGCCTTTTTACAAGGAATCCGATACGGCGTATGCGGAACTTGTTCGTGAATTTGACGGCAAAACAATTTTATGCGGAGGAACAACCGCAAAAATCATCGCCGGAAAATTAAACCGCCTCATTAAAATTGATGTCAACATGTTGTCTCAAAGCGGCGGTTTACCGCCCATATCAACGATTCACGGGATTGATCTTGTTACAGAGGGAATTTTGACATTGACGGATGTTGTACAACGGATCGAAAAAGGCGACGCATTAGCAGCCCCTTTACCGTTAGCATCGAAAAAGATGATAGAACTTTTTCGTAACAGCGATGAAATCGAACTTGTTGTCGGTACGAAAGTCAATGAGGCTCACCAAGACCCAAACTTACCTGTTGATCTTGAGATACGGCGTAATATTGTTAAACGCTTAAAAACAGTTCTTGAAGAAAAATATCGTAAACGTGTTTCAATAAGATATTTTTAGGCGGCAAAATAACTGCTACAAATTTATGAATCGGGAAATTCAAAATGTGGACGATATTTCGCTGAAATGTTGTATCGACAATTACGGCAATTACGGCAATCTCGACAATAGGATCTTTGGGTGAAAAAATCATCTTGCTTACCTATTTTGTGTGAACAATTACAGAAGTTTAAGAGTTTATGATATGATGAAAATTAAAGTTGAAAGTTGTGGAGTTACCGAAGCGATTTTGCATGAAATCAGTGATGAAACCTTCAAAAATAAACAATTCTCCACTTTTTCGCGCCCCCAAAGTCCCCACTCTTTATTTGATTTTGAAATCTGGTATAATTCCGCAATCTTTGTTTTTGGATTTAACAATTGACTTAACAATGGATTGAGCGGTTAACTCCTCGAAACGTGTTCGCCCTTTAGAATGGGGCAAGAAAGGAAAATATTAGAACAATGGATGCCGTATTAACGCTTTTTGCTGCTGCTACACACCCCGATCAGGTTACTTCAATTTGGTCAACAGTTTGGACGGTAACAATCAACATCTTACTCGTCCTTCTCGGACTTAACGTTTTGGTGATTGTCCATGAATTCGGTCATTTTGCGGTTGCTCGGTTTTGCGGTGTCCGGTGTGAAAAGTTTTATATTTGGTTTGATTTCTGGGGTCTTAAATTTTTCAAATTCAAATGGGGTGATACCGAATACGGACTTGGTTTGTTTCCGCTGGGCGGTTATGTTAAAATGCTCGGTCAAGAAGATAACCCCGGCGAACTACGCGCCGAAATAGAACGCGCCCAACTCGTCACTCAATCCCCTCAAAAAATAGAAATCGAAACAGAAAAAAATACATCCAATACCCAAACCGAAAATTCTAACTCTGGAAATTCTAATCCCGAAAGTTCCCACTCTGAAAGTTCTAACTCTGAAAATTCTAACTCTGAAAATTCTAACTCTGAAAGTTCCAACGCCGAACATTCCCAATCCGCCGATTTCGAAAAATTAAATGAAGCGGTATTTGCTCCTGACAGTTATTTAGCTAAAAATGTTCCGCAACGTTTAGCAATTATTGTTGCTGGAGTGGTGATGAATTTTCTGTTTGCGATTGTTTGTGCAACGGCGGCGTACATGGTTGGTATCGAAGACACGGCACCGGCAGTTGGCAGTGTCGTGTCCGGTTCACCCGCATGGGAAGCCGGTCTCCAAACCGGAGATAAAATCGTAGCAATTAACGATTCACCTACCCGTGTTTTTATGGACATTAATATGGCAATGGTTGGCGGTTCCAACGGGATCAAATTGACTATTGAACGAGAAAACGGAAATCTCCAATCTCAACTCCCCGAAAAAATTGAGAAAACAATTATTCCGCGCAAACGGAAAAATGATTTAGCCCCAATGATTGGTGTTGGTTCGTTACCGACTTTAAATCTGGCATCAACAAAACATCCGGTAATTAAAGACCTTGAAAAATATTACCCGAATGAATTGTTACAGTCGTTGAAAAGATCGAAATTGCGTCTCCAAACAGTTGGTGATATTCCGGTTAAAAATTATAACGAATATATGGATGCTCAGTTGAAATATTTTGACCAAGCGGTTTTATGCGGGTTTACCGGTACCGGCAAAGAAAACAAAGTTGGCAATGTCAATGATGAAAGTATTGAAGGATTGGTACCGGCAATTCCAATGAAGGAAATTGGTATTCGTTTCAAAATGGGAACGATTGTATCGGTGTTGCCTGATTCTGACGCTGTTAAAAAGGGAATTGAACCTGGCGATACGATTTTGGGTATTGATGGTGTTACGGATTTCGACCCTCTGAAATTGCCGCAAATGATTCTGCGAAAAGTTAATGAAAACAAAAATTCCGTTCAATTGATTGTTCGTAAAAAAAACGGTCAGGAATTAACAATTGATACCGAACTAAAACCTGTACGAATTATTCCTGATATTGGTTTTCTTTCGATGAAAGACCCGGTTGGCAGTACGGCGCTTGGTTTGACGTGGGAAGTCGAACCGGTTATCGAAGCTATTACGGAAAATGCATCCGAGACCGCAAAACAGTTACCGGTTGGCGGAAAAGTTACGGCAGTTAAATTACTAAACGCCCAACCGATTCTCAAGAAAAATTCATTCAGTATTACCGACGAAGAAGGTATTCAGTTTCAAAATATCGGAGACCGTGTTGATATTCCATACGTTTTCGGAAAAATGTTACAAATTGCCGAACCGGTTTCGTTGACCGAAAAACAGAAAAAAAATAACACCGTTCAAAAAACAATTTCTGTGCGTTTACAAATCGAAGACGAAAAAGGAAATACCAAAACATTCGACTTACCCATTTTTGATTCCAAAGATTGGTTTAACACGGATCGCGGTTTGGTGTTGAGTGTGGAAAAATCGGTTATTAAAATCGACAATTTTAATGAAGCACTTACTCTTGGTACAAAAAAAATGATTGAATGTTCTTTGTCTGTTTATCGTTTTCTGGTTGCGTTGGGCAACGGCAGTGTTTCGCCGCGTGCACTTGGGGGTCCGGTTGCTATTGTTCATTTAGCGTACATGTTTGCTGACGGCGGCTTGGGTTCTTATTTAATGTTCCTTTGTTTGATTGGTGCCAACCTTGCGGTTATCAATATTTTTCCAATGCCGCCGTTGGATGGCGGACATGTTGTGTTTTTGCTTTACGAAGGAATTTTTCGTCGTCCGCCCAATGAAATGATTCAAGTTGTGCTGAGTTATTTTGGTCTGTTTTTGATTCTGTTTCTTATGTTCTGGACTTTGTCGCTCGACCTTACCTGTATTCCGAGACTTTAATTGGGTCGATATATTTTGCCTTGCCGTGATTTAATTTTTTGTAACTATTGGACATCTCTAATAAATTCCATATTTTTATTTTCAACAAAGTAGTTAACGACGGGGTTCACTCCGTGTTTTATTGGTTAAGTCTGACAACGCGGAGCAAGCCTACGCTGTTAATTTTCGGTGAATTGGGAATTATTAGAGATTCCCATTGGTCTGACGTAAAATACGCAACGAAAAAAAACGACCAATTGATAACAGACCAGAGTATACCTATTTTTTTTTGACCATTTTTTTATTACGCTACAAGAACTATGTTTTCAGGAATTGTTGAATCATTAGGAACGGTATCGGACATTATTATGGAATCGCCCGGTTGCCGTTTGGTTATTGAGGAACCGAAAATTGCTGCGGAAACCAATATTGCGGACAGTATTTCGGTCAATGGTTGTTGTCTGACGGTTATTGACAAAACGGCTCGGACATTTACATTTCAGGCAGGACCCGAAACACTGGCACGGACAAATCTTGGACTTCTTGCCAAAGGTAGTCCGGTCAATCTTGAACGCGCACTCCAACTCAATGATCGTCTCGGCGGTCATTTTGTGTCCGGTCACATCGATGGTTTGGCGGAACTGGTTCAAATTGATGATCACGGTGATTGGCAGGATTATTATTTTTCCATACCCAAAGAATTGGCGGTTCAAATGGCGTCAAAAGGTTCGGTAGCGGTTGATGGTGTTTCGTTGACGCTGGTACGTTGCGACCGTGAATTATTTAGTGTTGCGTTAATTCCGTTCACGCTCAAAGTTACCACGCTCGGAAGCAGGAAAACCGGCGATAAAGTCAATATCGAAACTGATATCTTGGCAAAATATGTCCAACGCCTTCTGGATGCCAAAGAATGGTAAAACATGTAACATGTCGATAAAACCGGAACAAAAATAAAACGTTGTCTTGAATTTCTTGAAGATCGATGATATGTAACTGTCTATTTTGACATTTTTGTTTTTTGCTCTTAACCCCGCTAGGGGTGTGAGAGTAGTTGATAGTGGAGAGTGGAGAGTGGAGAGTGGAGAGTGGAGAGTGCCGCAAGCGGATTTTAAGCGGGAATACTTGTAAATCGCTTGCGACACTATCCACACTCAGCTATCCACTCTCAATAATCTCGCCCCATGCGGAAATGTTACTTTTTTTGTAATATTCTTGTTTACCTCTCGTTTATTCTGGAAATCGTCGGAATTTTGACCAATTGATTCCGAGTTTACGCATTTTGGCGCGTAGGGTATGCGGATTGATTTTGAGGAGAGCACCGGCTCCGTTGGCTCCTTCGATCACGCCCTGTGTAAGAGCAAGAGCCGATTCAATATGTTGCCGGATAACATCGTCCAAAGAAAGAAAATCTTGCTTCTCTTGTAATAATAATTCCGGTAATGGTTGAAGCGATTGGTTTTCGTTTTCAAAAAAAATATCTGTTGCGGTTGTTTCCGCTAAAATTTCAGCAGGAACCTGTTCGCCTTGCAATTCACGGAGTGAATCGGCAAAAGCCAAACGCCGCCCCTCACCAAGCAGCACGGCACGGTCAATAACCGCCCCAAATTCCCGTACATTACCGGGCCAAGAATATTTTTCCAGAACCGCTATATCTTCTTTACGAATAGAGACTTCCGTCAAGGAAAATTTTGCTGCGGCACGTTGTACGAAAAATTGCGCTAACTGCCCAATATCTCCCAACCGCTCCCGTAATGGCGGAATTCTAATCGGAAAAACAGAAATTCGATACCATAAATCTTCACGAAATTCACCTTCTTTAACCATTTGCCGTAAATTTCGATGTGTTGCTGCAATAATTCGTACATCAACCCGAATATTTTTCCCACTGCCGCCAACCGGTTCAAAACTGCCGTCTTGCAGAACACGTAAAAATCGAACTTGGGCTGCAAGCGGAAGTTCCCCAATTTCATCAAGAAGGAGTGTTCCGCTATTAGCAGCTTCGAACCAACCTTTACGCTTTTCAACAGCACCGGTAAAAGCTCCTTTTTCATGACCAAAAAGATAAGAATCAATTAATTCGGAAGGTACTGCACCACAATTTACTTTGAGAAAAGGTTGTCCTGACCGCCGAGATTCCTCGTGAATGTGTCGAGCAAAAACTTCTTTTCCACTACCGGTTTCACCAAGAATCAAGACCGGAACATCAGACCTCGCAACAAGTCTCGCCCGCTCAAGTACCGACTTGAGTCCTGCATCGTAACCGATTATATTATTCATAAGAGATTTCGAGTGTGGACTGAAAACATTCAATAGAACAAAATCTATAATTTGTGTAATTATTCCATAGGATATTGATTTGAAACACGGAATAAACGGAAAATTCCGTAAACAAGGGAAAATCGGCAAATACGCCAACGCTACTTCATGAGTATTGACCCAATAATAAACAAATTAGGATCGCTACTGAATAATTACAGGTTAGGACTGTTATCATATAACCTTAATCTTTAATATATTAATGTATTGCAAATTTTATGCCGACAAAAAAAAGATAAGAAAACCGTGATATTTCACGGGAAGCCGTGATATATCACGGAAATTTGAGTTTTTAGATGCCCAATCCGTGATATTTAACAGTATTGTATTTTATTGTAATCAATTTGAACAGCCCTTGTGTAGAATCATTTTACCCACAATTTCATCAAATTACCGATATTTGTTAAATAGAATCGCAATTATATCAATATAAAATTCTTTTGGCGCAATAATTGCTCTTTCAAATCGTAAGAACCAATAGAACAGTAGGAACATAATTATTCAGTAACATTTTAAACACAGAATAAACGGAAAACACGAAATACAAATGACAATTCCTAACAATATTGAATTTATTTTTGCTAACTATTTTTTATCGAGTTTAAAATAAATTTCTATTTCCGTGTATTCCGTGTTTAAAATAACGATTCAACTGAATAGTTACATTTATTTACAATAACCTAATATTTAGTAAAGTAAGAAAGGAGTTTACCGATGATCCGTAACAAAATTTATGACACAATCACCCAAACAACATTTGATACACCACTTGTTAAATTAGGTAAAATTATTCCTAAAACCCATGCAACTGTTTTATTAAAACTTGAATTTTTCAATCCGCTTTCCAGTGTGAAGGATCGGATTGGTCGGGCAATGATTGAAGCGGCTCAAAATTCGGAAATTCTAAATTCGGAAACGGAAATTATTGAGCCTACAAGCGGTAATACGGGAATTGCTCTTGCATTTGTTGCCGCAGCAAACAGTTTGAAATTGACATTGGTCATGCCTGAAACAATGAGTATTGAGCGGCGGCTTCTTCTTGGTGCGTTGGGTACCAATGTTGTTCTGACTCCCGGAGCAATTGGTATGAAAGGTGCCATTGACAAAGCGTACCGGTTAGCAGAGGAAAACCCCAACTCTTGGATACCGCAACAGTTTGAAAATCTATCCAATCCTGCTATTCACGAAACAACCACTGGTCCGGAAATTTGGGCAGACACACAGGGTAAAATTGATATTTTTTTAACAGGAATTGGAACAGGCGGTACATTTACTGGAGTAACACGGTATTTACGGGGGCAAAAGAAAGATATTATTGCTTATGCTATTGAGCCGACGGATTCACCGGTTCTTTCTGGCGGGCAACCGGGGCCACATGCAATTCAAGGAATTGGAGCAGGATTTATTCCGAAAAATCTGGATACATCACTTATTGATCAAGTCGAAACAGTTACAACCGAAGAAGCCTTTTTTTGGGGGCGGCGTTTGGCAAGGGAAGAAGGAATTTTGGCAGGAATCAGTACAGGTGCCAATGTTGCTGTGGCGGTTCGCGTGGCAGCAAGACCGGAAAACCGCGACAAAACAATTGTTACTGTCGCCGCAAGTTGCGGTGAACGATATCTCTCAACAAGACTGTTTAAAAGTTAAAAGTAGTTGATACTTGGCTGCTATACTCAATCGTGTTATCAATTGGTTGTTTTTATATTGCCGTTACGTTTTCGGAAGGTAGGCAACCGCAGGTGAAAACCCTTCACCGAAAGGTCGCCTACCTCTTTCAGGTTCGTCGTAAGTCTTGGTATTACAAAGACTTACGAAAACATATAAGTGGCTGTTCACTGCCGGGTTCACTCCTCAAAACGGCGTTGTTCACCGGGGACAGAAATTGATATTAAAGTTTGATTATAGACAGGTTATGAAATACTTCAATACGAAACGAAATTATTCTTTGATTAGTACAATGAATATCGACCACACATGACATTAAATGGCAGAACGCCCAATGAAGTTTATTATTATCATCATCATGCCGCAAATACAAAACCAAGAATTGAAATACGACCAAAAGTCAAACATTCAACTCCATG
>JAITIZ010000140.1 GCA_031279215.1 Planctomycetaceae bacterium | reverse complement strand
CACCGACTTATCTTATTATTTTTGATCGTCGTCCTCAATCGAAAGAATTATCGTGGGATGAAAAAATCTCATGGACACTTGACGAAACAAGTAATGTAACAATATTAAAGTGCTAAACGGTACAAGGTACAGCATATTCTGACTAGAAAATTGATCGAACAAAAACAATTGAATTAGAATTAGAAAATTAAATAATCGGGTCATTCAACCTTTAGATAAACCTAAAACAATCACTGATAAAATGTACGAATTGACAAGATCAGAACGAAAAATCATGGACACTATTAAAGAAACGTCTTACATGAAAAAAAACCATTGAATGTAATATATAAGTGGAATTATTGTTTAAGTTTAAAAAGGTCTTCGCCCTGAAAGGGCAACATAAGCCAGCCCGCCGCAACGCAGCGGGTTGGAATCGCCCTCATAAGGTCGCCCTGAAAGGGCAGTATATGTTGTTGTGAATCGAAGGAGTATGTTGCCCTTTCAGGGCGAAATGGTGTGGTCTCACTTGGAACCCTACCCGTTGGGTAGGGCTGGCTTATATTGCCCTTTCAGGGCGAGTTTAGTTTAAAACGAAAACCGAAATTTAAAGTGTGAAGAGTGTAATTGGTATAGAATGAGGATTGTTTCCTTTTAAGCAATCCTTGTATCTTTTGATAAAAGGGTATATACTATTCCCTTTTACCTCCTATTGGAATTTCTGAAACTATTCATGGTGTTTGTTTCTGTGTGAGGTATTTATTTTTATTACAACTGATATATTAGGTTAGCATAATGGGTTTTTTTGACCGAATTAAACGGGGATTAACCAAAACGGTTCAGATACTGAACACGGATATTCGTGATCTTTTTAAACAGAAGGGACGTTTGGCGGATGAAACTTTTTTGAACGAGATGTTTGAAATGTTCGTCAAAACTGATATGGGTGTTACGGGTTCTAATGAGATTGTTGCTGAAGTCCGAACCCAGTATCGTGGTCGGGTTGTTGAAATGCACGATGTACTGGAAATTGTTAAAGCAAAACTCAAATCGCTCGTGGCACAGCCAACAGCCCCAATTCAATTTGCCGAAAAAGGTCTTACCGTTATTATGGTTTGCGGAGTCAACGGCAGCGGAAAAACAACAACTATTGCGAAATTAACTTCTATGTTTGTTGCCGACGGAAAAAAGGTTGTTTTAGGTGCGGCGGACACGTTTCGGGCGGCAGCTGTCGAACAATTAACCATTTGGGCAGAACGGCTTGGTGCGGAAATTGTTGTTGGGGTTTCGGGAAGCGATCCGGCGAGTGTTGCCCATAAAGCGATTGCGAAAGCATTAGAAATCAATGCGGATATTTGTATTATTGATACAGCGGGACGACTTCAAACCCAAAGAAATTTGATGCAAGAACTTGAAAAAATCCGGCGGGTATTAACCAAACAAATTCCAGAAGCTCCGCACGAAGTTATCTTGATTTTAGACGCCACTACAGGACAAAACGGAATCAGTCAGGCAAAATATTTTACTGAAGCCGTAAAATGTACAGGAATTGTATTGGCAAAATTGGATGGAACAGCCAAAGGCGGTGTGGTTATTGCGATTCGTAAACAACTCGATTTGCCGGTAAAATTTATTGGAGTTGGCGAATCCGCCAATGATCTTGCTCTATTCGATCCCAATGAATTTGTTGACGCATTATTTGATGAAACAGAAAATACTGAAAATACAGATAATAAAACGTCAGCAAAGAATGAAAACCGCTAATAACCGGTTAATCCCTATTTACGTGCGAAAATCTGTGTAATCGGCAGATTATTTGAACGATAAATTCAAGCGATTCATAAAATAGACTGTTACAGTGTTTGGTCATGGCAATTTCTATTCCGATTCGTGTTTTACAGATATTTGGTGTATTGAGTCGTGTGGGCGGTGCGGAGAAATGGATTCTTGATTTACTCCGAATACGCGATCCGCGTATTCGGTTTGATTTTTTGCTTAGTCTTGATGACGGTTTGCTTGTTTCGGAAGTTCGGCGTTTGGGTTCAACAGTTTATTTGGTTCCGTTTTCAAAAAGTCCATTGCCTTGGACTTGGAGTAATCCCTATTTATCCGGTGTTCGGAAAATATTGCGCAACAACAAATATGATGCGGTTCATGTTCATCAGTTTGATTTATCCGGTGAGATTTTATGTATTGCTGCTCAGGAACAAGTTCTTGGGCGTGTTATGTCTGTTCACGCTGCGAAGTACGAAAATCCCCGATTTTATCGCCGTTTTATTCATCGTGTTTACGGGCGTCCGCGAATATTTCGTTACGCAACGGATATTTTACCTTGTTCCCAAACTGTTGCCGAATCCTTTACGCCGTCTGTTACGAAATTCCAAACAGCGAAAATGCAAATACTCTACACGGGTATTGATCCTCTTGTTTTTGAAGAAGCCGATCATCGGCGCAAGCGAATGAGTCAACAAATTCGCAACGAGTTGGGGCTTCCCGAACACGCAACAATTTTAGGACATATCGGACGTTTCACTCACCAAAAAAATCATCGTTTTCTCCTCGAACTCATGGAATATTTACAAAATCTAAATGATACAAAAAACGGAAGAACCTTGAAAAACAGGGGGAGTAATTCTTGGTATCTTGTGTTGGTTGGTCAAGGCGGCTGTTGGGACGAAATACGCCGTGATATTCGGAACAGAAAAATTCAAGATCGTGTGATATTAACCGGTTTTCGTTCAGATATTCCTGATTTACTTTGTTCGTTATTTGACGTATTTCTTCTTCCTTCATTTTATGAGGGTTTACCGATTGCGGCGATGGAGGCATTGGCGTCTGGTCTTGGGGTTGTGTATTCTGACCGGATTTCGCGTGAGTTGGACGATTTTTTTCCGCAACGTGTTCGGCGGGTTTCGCTGGAGGCTCCGAAAACACAATGGATCGAAGCCATTCACGAAATGCTCGCCGCTCGCTGTGAAACTCCTGCCGCCCTAACAGAATTTGTTACAACTCCTTTTACTCTTCAATCTTCACTCGAACACCTGATTTCCATTTATGGGAACTTCTAAAAACCTAATGTAAAAAATTTATTGTTAGAAGGAACGCGGTCGTCTCGACCGCATTTTTAGGCGTTTTTTGTAAAAAAACAGGGCAGGCGAGACGCCTGCGTT
>JAITIZ010000506.1 GCA_031279215.1 Planctomycetaceae bacterium | reverse complement strand
TACTTAATAACTTTGACAATAAATGTTTTGAATATTTGTTTAACGTTTGAAATTCAAGGCTCAAGTATTTTCGTAATTTTTATCTTTCACTTAAAAATATTTTTTGTGCTTTTATTGACAATCGTGGTTTGTTTGTCAAAAAAAATATTGTTACAGGTTGGTTTATTGTACTTCGCTTGTTTAAGGACTAGTGTGTATAAAATCACACATCAAAATTATATCGCAAAATCAGTTGAATGATATACTGGTTGGCGATGGTTATTGGGGATGGGACTGCAAATATACAGCCACTTGTAGAACTTGTAATCCAATATGTTGTCCAGATGGTCCACATACTGGTTGCATAATAAATCAGATAGCAGGTGGACATAATGGTTGTAGTACTGGAGGGACATTTATGCAGTGTGATACACCTTATTGTGCGCGGTGTACTAACAAAAATGACCGATGTGGTCTTTCACAAGAAGTACATTGTAATCCAGAAGTTGATCCAGTTTCAGGGATAGTTATAAGATGTGATGCAACATGTGTTACGACAACACCTGTAACTCCTTGTGAAAAAGGTTGTTAGGCAGCGAGCCAAAATAACCTGTTCATTTGTACATAATTGAGCTATGGACATTGTATTTTTATAAGTTTGGTTTTCATTAATTTTCGTGTTATTGAACAGGTTATTTTTGCGCGCTGCCTTAGTGGAATGTCGGACTTGCATTTATTACTGACTTTTATTTGTTTTTTCAGAGTATTTTCAATATGAAATATAACGTTATAAAAATTTTGTTAAAATATTTGTTTTTTATTTTTAGTTTGTTCTATTGTTTAATATTGAGTTGTTTGTTGACCGTCGCAAATGATGATATGAATAACATGACATTAAACGATATTATCGCTGGATTTAAATACAATGCATCTTCTTTTGATTCGTCAAGAATAATCTTTGTACACAACAAGTCAATTGTTGGAGGTCACGAGGAAACTGCTTGCATAGATTATTGGGGAGATGACCAGAGATTTATTTGTCGTTATTATCCTTCACCAGACATGAGTAAATTTCAGATTAGTAATTTATGCGAAACGAATCAGTATAAATTAGTGAATATGTTGAATATCAACCCTAAATCCCTTATTTCATCGTATGATGATCAAACAAAAATATTTCTTCTTTGGAGTGGCTGTATAGAGAAACAAGATTCTAAACGATCATGTATGGCAATCTCTGGATCATCTCCAGAGACATTAACATTACCCGCATTTAAGTTTCCACCACTTACTCTTAGTTGTTTTGAAAAAATGGATCGTGCGAATCCAATAGTGTCTTTTTTTCTTCTTCCACCTGAAGAAATGAATATTATCGGATATGATATTCTTGATAGTACACCTGTGGTTATTTTACAACATAAATCTAATGACATATTTCCAATTGAAGGAGTAACACTAGAAACTTGGACAACAGCCTGGATTGATACTATTCATGGTTTTCTCCCCTTGAGAATTGATGTACAACATTTTTTTTTAGAAAATGATCATGTCCTTCCAAGTTATCCTCCCGAAGCGTTTAGTATGGATATCAAAAAAAGAAGTTCGCCTAATGTTTTTACTTGCACTAAAATAGAGAAACAAGAAAATGGTGGATACTATCCAATGATCATGGCTCGTGAGATACTTGTTACTGCCCTAAAACATGAACAAAATGAAACACCGTCTTTACCAACGCTTAGTGATCTTAATGCAAGAATAAAAAAATATTATGACAACCCAATATCGCTAATACCAACTTCAATTGAAAAATGGGAAGTTGTTCATTGTTCACCATATCAAGAAATTACAAGTGAGATAACGCAACTTGATTTTCCTAATGGAACAAGAGTTCTTAACCGTAAAACAGGAAAAATCAACATCGTTGGTATGACAGACATAGAGTATGAAAAAATGTTGCGCGATGAGGAAGAAAAAAGTCGGTTGTTTGGCACCGTTCCTGATTCCGGCATGAATGGGATACTGCCTGACCCGAATACGAAATGGAATGCAGAAGACTATATTCTTCGCGCTCCGCGAGGTTATCGTAGCGCATTTTTAATTATCGGACTTAATCTTATTGTGCTTGGTCTTATTATTCGATACTATTTATTATCACGAAAACGACCTAAATAATTTCAGTATCCACACTGTTCAGCGAAATTGAAATGAAACGATTCTTGTTCCTTTTATTTTTATTATTCATCTCTGTGGTACAAGCCGAAGAGATACAGTATGTCGAAATCCCTCCTTGTGGTATTGCCACCACCTACGGTACGTTTATTAATTTGGGATTAAATATTTCGTTGAACGATATTACTAAACGTTATCAAAAATTGTTTCCTGAAGAGGATCCGAAACAAATGTCTCTTGCTCATCTTCAAACCTTGATTCAGTCATTTGGTTTACACACGCTTGCTGTACAAGGTAATTTAGCGACTCTCGACAACTCACAACTTCCTGCTGTTCTTTGTATTACTAACACTGCTAGCGGTAAGTCATTACCCATCGGACATGTTGTTTTATTGCGTAGCATTCGCGGTAACATTGCATTTTGTACCGATTATCAAATAGGTATCGAAACGCAATCTGTTCCACTTGCTCAACTTCAAGTGATTTCAGATGGTAAAATGATTTTAGTATCGAAAAATCCTATTTCACTTCCTTTACCTTGGATGTTAGTTGCCCTTTGGCTCACTGTTTTTACTTCCGTGCTGGGACTCTTTTGTGTTGTTTATTCTTGGCTAAACAGTAAAAAGAAATCCATTTTATCTAATATTCAATCGCAGCAAAATGCGTTATCATTGTTTTTCATGGCGTTATTATTAGTCAGCGGTTGTGGTAAAAATGATTTCAATAACGATACAGTTGAAAGTAATGCGGTAACAACAGAAAAGCATGTTGTCAGTACAACGTCAAAGCCCAAACCTATCAATCCCTTCAAACTGGACATTCCCGAAAAAAGTTCTGAAGGATCGTTGCTCCTTTTTGAAAAATGTATACAGGATTTTGGTGAATTTCAATGTGGTAAAGAACCTTTCAAAGTTGGTTCTGGTGGCGGTAAAGTTGAATTTCTTTTTCTATTTAAGGTGGGAAAAGAAGATGTTCTCATTGAAAAACTCAATACTTCCTGCGGATGTGTTGTTTCTGATTCACAACTCATTGGTCAGAAATTGTTGGCAGGTACGGAACATTCCCTTAAATTTGTAATGGATTTGCGAGGTCGATGCGGTGAGTTTTCTGCTTTTGCTAATATTGTTATAAAACCAGAACCGAAAGAACCGATCATGCTGAAAATAATTGCTTTTGTTAAACAATTACCGGAAGTTGTCCCATTGGAAATACGTTGCCGCAGTATTGTCGGTAAAAAAATAGAAAACACAGAACTAAATGTTCAGTATCAACGTGATAAATCTGTTGACAAAATGGAGATTGACCTTGCAAAATCAGATTTCGGTACATTTAATCTTATTCATTCCGACTTTATCTCAGAACCTTCAATTATTTCGTCAACAGAAATACGAGATCGTGTTCTGCTAAAGTTGGAATCGAAAGAACCTTATATGTTGGGACAACATGAAGATAAATTGACAATCTATTTCAAAAATAATTTTGAACCGATTGTAGTGCCTGTGAAAATTCAGATTGTTCCTTCGATTACTCTTGCTGTTGATCGGCTTTTCATCGGCGAAGTCAGACCTGAAGAAGAAAAAACGATGCCAATACGAGTAATAGTTAATGAATCCAAGCAAGTACCGAATGTTCGTGTTATTTCTGTTGACGAAAACATCCAAACCCGCTTTGATGAAAAAACGATGAAATTATTTGTAACAGTAAAGTCGCCTCAAGCAACAGGACGTTTTGAAAAGAAAATGCGTTTAACTTTCGGATCCGAAGATTCAGCTTTTGATTTTCCTATATCGGGTATTGTGCAGGCAAAATAATCACAACTATCTGGATGGATAGAAGTGGACTGTTTTGAATCGCTATTTTGACTATTGTTTTGTGAATTTAGGAGGTAGAGTAAATTACAGCTAACTAAATTGATAAAATAGTCAAGATTTTAATCGTTGTGTTTTAACAACCTCATAATTCGAGGTAATCATTTACTTTTTTTTGAAGGAGAAAATATAATGAGAAAACAATTAGAAAACCTTGTTTATGGTTTATCGTTCGGTGAACGGTATTTAGTGGCATCACTTGTTTATCTTGGTTTGTCATTAATGCTTATCGCTTCGATGCCAGAGATGAAAATGGCACTTGCTTCTGATGGTGAATGTACCCATACTGTAACTGTAACAGATGAAAATGGTACTCACGATGAAGAGGTACCCGGTTGTCCAGATGGTCAAACGTGTTGTGGTGGAACGTGTATTGGTTCAGGGCAAGGCTGTTGTAATGGTACAGTCTATGACACTGCAACTCAAGGTTGTTGCAACAATCAAGTTTATGATTTGGCTACACAAGGTTGTTGTGGTGGAAATACATACAACAAAGAAACGGAAAAATGTTGTTGTGCATCATGCGTTAAGTTGAAGGAGGAATGTTGCTGTGAATGTGAAGGATGTGATGAATGTACTAATGATGAATAAGATTACTTTGTACTCAGATAATAAACATGACAAAGCGTTTACAGTATTTTGTCTTTTTGGTGATTTTTGGTTTCTTTTTGTTTTTACTGGTGACCATTGGTTATTATCGTTTTGGTGTAACTTATTGAAAATAAAGGCATTGCGACAGTAACATGATCATAGCAAAAAATATTGTAGTTGTAGTAAATATTTTTTCACAAATCCCCCCCAACAGGTTATGGATTCATTCGATAAGTGCACACTTGGAATTGAAGTATCATTAACTTGCTGAAAACTAAGTGTATATATTTTTTTATTGCTCATCGTTTTCGTTGAGAGACTAATATGAAGTTCTGACCAATGAATGAATTGAATTAGTGATTTGCCCTTTGGGAAGAGCCGAGTCGTTGCACATATAATTCAATAAATTATGTAATTTTCTAATGTTTGTGTACGTATTTGTTGGATAATCCTTTGATTATTTTGTTTATTTTTAATGCGAAACTTTATTGTTTTTACCGTTTTTGTTTTCTTTTCGTACCTTTCAATTTGTTTTGGGAGTGTAGTTGACATAGATTATTCTAGTCCAATGTACGCAAAATTATCTCAACAACAGCGTGATTTGCTTAGTGAATACAGAGAAAATTACATTAAATTGAAAAACTATTACTGTAATATTTTTATGAGTGCAGAAGAAAAAATGTCTCTTTTTTTTCGTATTGAAAATGGTGAACCATTTTTTTTGCATCAAGGTTCTGAACCAATTCCTGTTTATACAAAAGAAAGTGAATATAGATCCAATGGAGGTGTATATTTTAGGTTAGATCAGATACATCGTGTTCACAATGAATCGGAACCAAGGATTCGTCTTGGGCTTGTCGTACCGGATCAGAGTTATTTACTTAGGAAGAACAAGATACATGAGAAGTATTTCTCGATTGTGGCTAAAAGGGATAAGCAATCAGTAGATGAACTAACGATTGAAAGTAGTGTTTTTCCTTTTGTTGCATTTAGCGAAGGTGGTTTAGGACTAGAGTTTATTTTGTTTCAGAAGCCATTTTATGCATCAACTTGTGTTATTGATGATATTTCTGTTGATGATAAAGAGGGTATTGTAATCATATTGGTATCGGCTACCAGTAAAAAAGGCGGGGATGTTAAATATCGTTTTGTTTTTTTGCGTAATTATTTTTGGGTATTAAATAATATTGTTGTAACGATGGGAGATACGGTTGTTACTACTCATAACCAATACCAACAATTGATCAAAAACAGTGTTCCACTGCTTAAGTCTAGTTTGATTGAAACGAATTCATTGGATGGTAAAAAATACAATTTTAAGATATTCGAAATAAAAGAGATAGCACCTGGTGCTGTACCGTTACAAGAATTTGATATTGCTCAATTTTTACCACCAGATGTAAAAATTGGTATTACGACACCTTCATTTTCTTATTTTCGGTTGTTTTGTTTAATAACAGGTTTGTTGTTGTTGGTATTAGGAATCTATTTAAAAATCAAAACTTCTAGAAAATAGAAAAATCACCTAAAAGTCACTATTAGTTTTAAATTGTTTAACACCTTAATTAATAAGGAGTAAAGTCATGTTAGAAAAAATGATGTTTGCTTTGTCGTTTGGTGAACGTTACATTGTTGCATCGGTAACCTACCTTGGTATCGCATTGTTACTCTTCAGTACAGTATATGAAGATAAAAATGTTTACGCCCAGAATAGTGATACTGGATGTACACATGAGATTACTGTAACCGATGAAAATGGAACACATCAGGAAACGGTTCCTGGATGTGCAGAGGGTGCGCTTGTTCAGGAACTTTGGAATAGCTTAAAATTACCGGTACGATAACAGAATTGGGGACAGTTTTTAAGAAATGCTGCAAGAAATGACGGGAATTATTGCTTCGATAATATTCAAAAAACGACAAATTTGTTCAAAAATTGAGTTTTGCGCATACAATGACCGCCGATCAATCTACAGATTGA
>JAITIZ010000074.1 GCA_031279215.1 Planctomycetaceae bacterium | reverse complement strand
AAAACCTAATGTAAAAAATTTGTAATATATCAGTGGAATTTTTATTTTTTATCTTAGCCCCGATAGGGGCGTCAGTATTATAGCCCGCCCCAACGGGGTGGGTTTAAGTTCCCCCTCCCCCCCCAACGCCCTGAAAGGGCAACAGGAAGATGATTAAATAACGAACCGTGTAAAATTTCCTATCGCCCTTTCAGGGCTTGTTAATTAGTGTTGATTTGTAACCCACCCCTGCGGGATGGGCTATAATACTAACGCCCTTTCAGGGCTACTATGCTTGTTCTCTACAATTATTCCACTGATATATTACCTAAAAACTAATATTAGTAGGAACGCAGGCGTCTCGCCTGCCCTGTTTTTTTAAAAAAACTCCTAAAAATGCGGTCGAGACGACCGCGTTCCTTCTAACAATAAATTTTTACATTAGGTTTTTAGAAGTTCCCTGATATATTACCAAAAATAATTTTTTCACGGATAGATTACTGGAATTTTTTTTTGAAGCGAAACGAACTGTACCGCTTGACAGGTTACTCTCTCAGGTAACAATGATGAAAATATAAAAAATTGGTTGGCTGGTGTTCGCCGAATAGTTCTTATTTCGGCGGGTAACAGGGAATCTGGTGACAGGCTTCTATTGCATGCGTTGCAATATTTACTTTATGCCTTACTCCAGAACGGTCCTCGCCGCTGTAATCGGTGTGTATTCAAAGGAATACCGAAAAACATCAATGCTTTATTGACCATTGATTTCCCGAATGGGATTATTGAGAAGGTCGATGTTTTTTGCCGAAAGTCAGAAGACCTACCAGCACTTTTACCTTTTTGTATGACTTTTCACGAGGAGATGAAAAGCCAATGATTATTTCCATCATTTGGGGCAGAATCACGTTTTTTGTGCGTCATCGTTGTTGATGTTTTGCGCCGCGTTAGGAAACTGCCTACCCTTTTTCCAATAGGAGAAAAAAACGATGAAAAAATTTACCTTGCTGTTTGTGTTGTGTGCTTGTTTGTTGGGGTTATGCGTTACCGGTAATGTGTTTGCCCAACCGGTAATACAAACCGTTGTCGTGGACTTTGAAGAGTTCGCTGAAGAGATTAACGAAGATGGTGAAGATCATGGCTCTGAAAACGGTTGGAGTTGGAACGGAACCAATGATCGGTACTATTCAGGTTGGTTTCCTGAAGATTTTGGTACATGGAATGGTCTTGCTCCAGGTCCTTATGGGATGGAGGCAGACGAACTCGCTTATCAAAGTAATGGAGTAACATTTTACATTCTACCCGGTTCTGATAGCGGTATGAACTTTTGGTTTGGCACAGGTCTTTCGACCGTTACCGACACAACTTTCGCCAGTTATTTGAACGAAATGGCATCTATTACCGGTTCGGGGGCAGATGATTCAGCGGCTTACGCAGTCGTTTACGGCGATTCAACGATTGATTTGGAGTATGATTCACCCTATAATCCCCGAATTTCACTTCCGCCCGGAGTAACACTCCAAAGTGTCGACATTACCAACACCGTCTATACCTATGGTTGTCTTACAAATATAGATCCGTTTGGTTTTGCAACTCCTCTGTCGCAAAATGGAGATTTCTTCAACTTGATTATTCATGGCGTGAGAAGTAACGGCACTTTGGTCAATTCCATAACAGTACCTCTAGGACGTTATGAGAATGATACTTTATATGTCCTGACAGATTGGGAAACCATTGATTTGAGCAGCCTGACGGGATCAACAGAATTACGGTTCTCTTTCGATGGCAACGACATCGAGTACGGACTGTGGCTCAACCAACCGGTTTATTTTGCATTCGACAACTTAACATACATTCCTGCCGTTCCGTAATTGGTAATATATCAATGTAATTTTTGTTTGAGTTTAAAAAGGTATTTGCCCTAAAAGGGCAACATAAGCCAGCCCGCCGCAACGCGGCGGGTTGGAATGGTCCATAAGGTCGCCCTGAAAGGGCAGTATAGGTTTGTGAATCGAATGAGTATGTTGCCCTTATCAGGGCGAAATTGGTTGTTGACCCTTTACCCTACCCGTTGGGTAGGGCTGGCTTATCTTGCCCTTTCAGGGCGTAGGAAAAAAATCATGGCGGGGCAAGCTCCGCCGTTAACGACGGGGTTTACCCCGTGAGAATGATCACAAAATAAAAATTCCACTGATATATTACTTCAATTTTATATTCATGAAAAAATACTTTGCTTTTACCCTTGTTGAGTTACTTGTTGTCATAGCAATTATCGCTGTGTTGATCGCTATTCTGTTGCCCGCTGTGCAATCCGCACGCGAAGCGTCAAGACGTATCCATTGCCAAAACAATTTACATCAAATCGGCATTGGACAACAAAATTATTTTGAGATTCACAGCCACTTTACGGCAGGCGGATATGGTTATCGAGCTCTGAATAAACCCGGTACGAGTGGGGCAGCAAATACGTGGAAAAACCCCAATTCGACCAATCCTTCCCTTCCGGCTTCCGGTGCAACAGCACAAAATGTTGGCTCGGAAATTGCTTGGTCATTAATACTATTACCTTATATAGAACAACAGGCAGTCTTTGACCAATACAATATGAGTCTTTGGATTGACCATCCCGATAATAAAAAGGCAGTTCAGACCGTTATTAAAACATATATCTGTCCCAGTGCGGACATGGTTCCGAAATATGCTGGTAAATATTCTCCAGAAAGAAATGTTACACGAACGGAAACAACTCCTTTCGCGACGTATCCAAGTACTTCAAGTGCCAATCCGTTTCGGTGTGCGCGATCCCACTATAGCGGATTAACCCATGTTAATCTAGCGTGTCTTCCTCAAGCACCTGCCGATGGGGGACCCAACGATATTCTACCCGGCACCAAAGGCACATTTAACCCTACCAACGGTATGCTGTATTTTCTGTACGCAGCATTGATGAACCCTGTCAGTGATGTCCCTGATGGTTTTTCAAATACGATGATGGCTACTGAAGATTCTGATTTCTATGACGGTGCTTGGTGTTCCCAACGAAATCTTCATAATCTCCAAGGGTATAATTTTCCTCCAAACAGCCCGCCTAACAAGGTTGTAATTGGAACTTCGACCGGACGTGCGTTGGATAACGGATTTCAGAGTTACCACCCAGGAGGATTGAATGGACAATTTGCCGATGCAAGCGTTCGGTTTTATACCAACGGAATCAATCGGTTCGTCCTTCGCTGCTGGGTCAATCGTATGGACGGCAATGTATTTGACGCTCCGTAATTTACTTTGCGAAAATTAGCATTTGCCGTAATATATCAATGGAATATTTGTTTTCGCGTCAAAAAATTGTGTACCAATTCGCCCTGCAAGGGCAACATACTGTAGTTGAGAGTTGAGAGTGGATAGTGCCGCATGCGGAATGATTACCGTTTTGGTAGTAATCCGCTTGCGGCACTCTCCACTCTCAACTTTCCACTCTCCACTACAGTATCTTGCCCTTTCCGGGCGTTGGGGTGGGAGGGGGAACTTAACCCCGCCCCGTTGGGGCGGGCTATAATACTAACGCCCCTGTCGGGACTAAGATAAAAAACCAAAATTCCACTGATAGATTACGATTAGGGAATAATAGGATTGATTTTGAAATTGATTTTAGAACGCCGCGAATCGTAAATCCTCGCCGCTGCAATTCTGAATCAGCTCTAACTCCGCCAACTCCGCCAACGCCGCCGATCCCGCCGAAAAAACAAAATCGCCAACTCTGGGGGACACTTTCGTAAAACCCCTTGTTTTTAAGCACCAAAAATTTCAACGAAGGAACAACCGTTATAGACCGACATATTCGGAATAGAGAGATAACGCCTCCGTTTCATCTCGTGCATTTTCTATAATAACACGTCCGTCTTGAAAAATCTGAATACGGTTTCGCCCATTGTCAAAATCCAACATGAATGGATGTAATTCTATTGTTGTTTGATTATCTGTATTTTTTGCCAATTGTTTTGCCATTGTTTCGAGAGAAAGTTGTACCGGTTTGGGGGGCGAAACCTGAATAGAATTACTGCCGCAAATTCGAGTAACACGTGAACCGCCCGAACGGTTGAGAAATTCGTAATGCCGATGAATACAAACAGGACAATCATTGTCTTTTTCGATAGGAATCGTTTTGAACCGGTTGTTCCACAAATCCGCAACCAAAAGTCCGTTTCGGATCTCCGATGTTGATTCCGTTAAAATCTTAACCGCCTCCGCAACCTGAATCGCCGCAATCATTCCTGTCGCCATATTCAACACGCCAACAGCAGCACAAGATTGTCCGGCAGCCGAACCCGATTCGGGAGATAAAAAACATCGTAAACAAGGACCCCCTTGGTCCGGCAATAGATTCATCAACATTGCCTCCGATCCCAACGCAGAACAATAAATCCAAGGAATACCGGATTGATGACAAACTTCGTTTATTAAAAACCGCGTTTCCCAGTTGTCCAAACCGTCAAGTACCAAATCAACATCTTCAAATAGATGTCCAATATTGACCGCCCCAAGTTCCGCAACAACCGGTTCTAACACAATTTCCGAATTAACCTTGCACAAATGATTGAATGCCGCAACCGCCTTCGGACATCGTTTTTCAGCGTCTTCCTCATTGTAAAGAATTTGCCGTTGCAGGTTTGTTTTTTCAACATAGTCCCGATCAATCAACCGAATATGTCCAACACCGGCACGGCAAAGAAGATTGGCAGCAACAGAACCCAACGCCCCCAATCCCGCCACCGCAACCGTTGACGCCAACAACTTGTGTTGACCAACCCGACCAAAACCCGAAAAAACAATTTGACGCAAATAACGATCCATAAAAAAATTCTACCCCGAATCAATATCATTACAAGTACACACAGAACACCCGTACTTACTCACAACAATCTCACAACAATCTCGCAACAATCTTACAACAATCTTACAACAATCTTACAACAATCTTGACAAAGGCTTACCGCATGATACAATTTTTATAAAACGGTAAAAATGTAATAAGGTAACTTCTAAAAACTAATATTAGGAGGAACGCAGGCGTCTCGCCTGCACTGTTTTTTTACAAAAAACGCCTAAAAATGCGGTCGAGACGACCGCGATCCTTCTAACAATAAATTTTTACATTAGGTTTTTAGAAGTTCCCATAAGTAGAAAATAACGGATTTCTTTTATTCATAACGTCATTTCATTCAAAATCACGCTGGAACCAGTTTCTAAAAAGTTTGATGAATATTTATCTTCCCAAGAGTTATCGGTTTGCGGGGGTACATTGCGGTTTGAAATCGGACGCAATGTTGTTAGACCTTTCGCTTATTGTTTCGGATGTTCCTGCTGTTGCTGCTGGAGTTTTCACGCCTAATCTGGTTTGCGGCGCTCCGGTTCAAGTAGATCGAAGCCGCGTTCCCGGTCAAGGATTTCGGGCGGTTGTTGCCAATTCCCGTTGCGCCAATGCTTGTACGGGTGAGCAGGGAATTCGGGATGCCGAAGAAATGGCGGCGTTGGCAGCACAATGTGTCGGCGGTAATACCCAACAAGGACTCGTTATGTCAACCGGGGTTATCGGTACGTTTCTGCCGATGAACAAAATCCGAAACGGTATCAAAACCGCATCCGAAAAATTAGCACCAACAGAATCAGAATTCCTCAATGCAGCACGAGGAATAATGACCACCGATACCGTTGAAAAATATATCACAAAATCATTGACTCTCAAAAACGGTGAAATAATTACCTTAGCCGGAATTTGTAAAGGCGCCGCAATGATCGCTCCACAACTTGCGACAATGCTCGCTGTTATTATTACCGATGCGGCGTTGGAACCGTCTGCCGCTCAAAAATTGTTGCAAAATTCAGCGGAAGATTCTTTTAATTGTATTTCTGTTGAAGGACATACAAGCACTTCCGACACATTATTACTATTGGCAAACGGAGCCGCCCAATCAATTCCGCTTCACGGGGATAACCTCGAACTTTTTGCTAAAACACTTCGTGAACTTTGTGTTGAGCTCGCCGTTAAAATTCCAGAGGATGGCGAAGGTGTCTCGCATCTGATTACAATCGATATTGAAGGCTGCAAAACTCGTAATGACGCCAAAATAATTGCTCGGAAAATTGCCGAAGATGTTTTGGTTAAAACCGCAATTTGCGGAGCCGATCCCAATTGGGGAAGAATTATTTCAGCGTCAGGAACTGCCGGTGTCTTTTATGATCCGAAAAAAATTTCGTTAAAGTTAAACGGTTTTGAATTATTCAAAAACGGAGAACCAATACCTTTTGATAATAAAACTGTTTCCGCTTCCATTCGTAACAACCATACAACACATATTTTGTTGAAGTTTGTTGAGGGTAATGCCGGCATCCGTTTTTGGACGACCGATCTGACAACAGAATATGTCCGACTCAATTCTGATTACACAACCTAAAGTGACAGTCCATTTTTCTTAACAACCGCATAATTGAAATCGTCCGCAGATTTTCGCAGATTTTCGCAGATTATTTTAATAAGGCGGCGGAATTGTTTTTGGAGTTTTAATTTCAGGTATTGATTTTCTTAATGATTAGAGTAAAATCAATTGCTAATTGGTATTTATTGCTGATCCTTAACTGATGAAATGGACTTTTTGATGAACTGTTTTGTGGAAACAGGTTCAAAACAAAATACATAAGTTTTTGTAATATATCAGTGGAATAATTGTTTAAGTTTAAAAAGGTCTTCGCCCTGAAAGGGTAGTATAATAGTGGATAGTGGATAGTGGATAGTGTCGCAAGCGGATTACTACCAAAACGGTAATCATTCCGCATGCGACACTATCCACTATCAACTCTCCACTCTCAACTAAATTTCAGAGCGTAGGAAAAAGATCATGGCGAGCCAAGCCACGCCGTTAACGACGGAGGTTTACCCCGTAAGAGTGATTACAAAATAAAAATTACACTGATAGATTACAAGTTTTTTATCTCTGTTTCGTTTCTCAAATCATTGTTCTCCATTTTAATTTTATTCCCAATCCATAAGCCGTTCAGCAGTAAAATGCCGTATTTTGTTTTTTGCAACAACCGGTAAATATTTTTTGAAATTCTATTGATTAGTTAATTATGTCTTCTGTTCACGATGAACTTAGCAAAATCCTGACGATTGAGCAACTTCCTGCGATGCCGCATAGTGCGCTCTCTGTACTTCAACTCGATAATGACATTGCCAAAGTCAATATCAATGATTTGGTTCGTCCGATTGAGGCGGATATCGGTCTTGCGACTCAGGTGTTGAAATTTTTGAACTCGTCCTATTTTGGTTTTCAGAGTACAATTTCCAACGTTAAACAGGGAATTGCTTTAGTCGGAATTAGAATTGTCAAAAATTTTGTTCTGTGGAAGGCGGTTTTTAGTCTAATTCCCAAAAGTAAAACCGGTTCATTTGATGTTGCCATGCTTTGGCAAGATTCACTACGCCGAGCAATGTTTTCACGGTTTCTGTTATTGGAACTGAAAAAAGGCGATCCCGAAACAGCATTTGCCGGAGCATTGCTTCAAGATATGGCAATTCCGCTTTTGCTCAAGAAAAAGCCCAACGATTATGCCGAACTGCTAAATCGGTTAACCCAATCACCCCATTCCCGCCTCTCAACCTTAGAAAATGAAACCTTTGGTTGGAATCATGCGGATGCCGGTGCCTTACTTGGAAAGAATTGGAAACTTCCCGCTCCATTGGTTAATTTAGTTGAAAACCATTTGAAAATAGCGGAGTATGCCGATAATTTCGCACAACAACCCGAACAATTGATTGTTTCCCTTTCCGCATTGTTGCCTTCTGTTACAGAACCCGTTTGGAATGAACGTGCTGAGTTCAATAAAGTTTTTCAACACATCTTGTCAGAAAAAGGCAATCTCCTTACAAAAATTTTCGATAAAGTGGATAGAGAATTTGAACAATACGCTACGATTATTCAAATTACCAAACCGAAAAAGTCTTTGTTCAATTATTTGGATGAAGAATAAATTTAAGAGGAATCAATCCCAATAGAAAAACGTGAATTACGGTGAAGTTGTGAGATGGTGAAATTGTGAGGTATTGCCGTAACTCCCCAAAAAGTGTTCCTCTTTTGATGATTGCGGAAACGTAAAAATCAATGCGAATTTTTCCATTTCAATATTCGATTTATAAACAATTTCCATTATTTCGATTTTGTTTATTGTGAATTGTTTATTGTGAATTGTATTGTTGCGGCAATTTTGTTGCTTAATTTTATTTTTTGTTCCTTTTACTATGGCAATTAATGTTGTTTGTCCCGGTTGTTTGAAGCGATTTCAGGTTAATGACCGTTTTGCCGGTGCGAAGGGGCCTTGTCCGAATTGCAATACGATCATCAATATCCCCAAAGCCTCCGTTAAAATCCATGGCGAAGAAGAATTGGAACAAGACGGTAAAACAATGACCGGTAAGTCAATTCTCAAACCAATTAGCCGGCTTGATATGAATTTTGATCCGGTTTATTCTGGATTCTGTGTACTGGGTGTGTTGGCGGTTTATGTATTAACTTGGATTTTTGGTTCGGTAATTACGTCGGTAGGAACACGTGATCTTATTGGCGGAATTGGAGTTTTCCTTCTTGCTTTTCCGTTATCGTTTTTTGGTTATCAGGTTTTGCGTGATCGGGAACAACTTTTCGTGTTGACCGGTTCCGATCTACACAAGAAAACAGCAATTAGTGCAATGGTTTATGCGGTTCTTTGGATTTTTTTTGAAATATTTATTTGGCAAATGAATGTTGATTTCCTTTTTGTTTGGATTTATTTTGCCGCATTTGCTTGTATGGCAATGTTGATAACTCATGCGGTATTGGACATCAACATCGGCAGTTCATTATTACATTATCTGATTTTTTCTATAACGATTTTAATTCTTCGCGGTACATTGGGGTTGGGTTGGCTTTGGATTGCAACGGAAATTTTGCGAAAAAGTTCTGCTCCTCCTCCGCCCATTCTTCCGGGAATGTAACACAAAAACGTAATTTCAAGAACGTTTTTCGGCAATTCCGAATGTAAAATTTTCAAACCGGACGAGAACTTTATCGTTTTCGATTTTGACTTCTAAGGAATCAAGATCACGCGGAGAAACACCGTCAAGACGTTTGCCGTCAAAATTGAAATGTGCGGCATGACAGGGGCAATAAAACATTTCTTCATCTTTTCCGGTTTGCGGATTTTTTTTCGTACCGATTTGGATCATACAACCGGCATGAGGACAAAGCGAATGAAATGCGCTTACTTTATCGCCAACTTTCCGCATAAAAAGAGAACCGATTTTTTGATTCGGCAATGTTGTCCATGCGTCGCGTTTGTTATCAACAATTGCGAATTTCTGTGGTTTTTCGGTGAGAGTTCCAACGGCGGTGAGCGGGTAAAACTGACCGGCTTGACTTTCCTGAAACACGGGAGCGAGAACGATTCGGGTTCCGGCGCAAATTGGAGTTCCGACAGCACAAACGCCCACACCCGACGCAACCGCAACCTTGATAAAATCGCGCCGATTTGCATTTTGATTTTTTTTAATTTTGGTATTGGGGGTATTGATTCCGGTGTTATTTGAAACGTTTTCAGCGGACATACCTGATACGATTTCACGGTTTTTCTTAGACATGAAACATAATTCCTTTTGAACATAAAGTAAACAAAAATACAGTTATTCACAAAACTTTACGCAACATAAACGGCTCTTATCATTTTGCCGTAAACAAATTTACGAAAATTCTACTAAAATATTACAAACACTGCAACATCAATAATTCCGCATGCGGATTCTCAACCCGTATCTATTCAGCAGCAATTCTATTTGTTTATTAGTGGAGAGTTGAGAGTGGATAGTTGATAGTGTCGTAAGCGATTTACAAGTATTCCTGCTTAAAATCCGCTTGCGACACTCTCCACTCTCCACTATCAACTCTCCACTATCAACAACTACTCATTTTCCTTTTCCTTTTCCTTTTCATTTTCATTTTCATTTTCATTTTCATTTTTAATTGCTGTTGTAACATAGAATGTAGGAGTCAGGTCGGGAATATCGGTTTCGATTTTAACTGTTGCCCGCATTTTACCGTCTTTGGGCGAACCTTCTCCTTCTGTGGGGTTGGTATATCGTATTGGAATTTTGTAAATAATTTTCGGCGGACTATTTTCTTGGGGAGTGTAATTGATTTCGACATTGGGGTTATTACAAAGGAGTTTTTTGATTCGGAAGGGTTTTGTTCCCCGAATGATAACACTCTTAACCGATGATTCTTCTCCCGATTTCAAATAACCAAGGAAAACTGTTTGGGGTGTAATATTGATTACAGTTCCAACCGTTCCCTGAACAAGAATCGGAATTTCCCGACGGCTTTCGTGGTCATTCGTAATCAAAAATAAACGATCCATAAAATGACCGCGTGGTGTTTTTGCGTCAAGTGAGACCTGAACTTTTGCCGTAATTCTTCCAAGTGTCGGGTGAAATTCGAGGAGTTTTCCGGTAAGATATTCGTTAGTGCTTTTGAAATCAACAATTTTCCATGCGGAATTGGAACCGGTGTACACGATATTTAGGATTCGGTTTGTTTCTTCACCTTCTTTGATATTGTCAAGTTTAAGCAGATTGGGTTCTATTGAAATATCAGAACGAATTTCACCGCGTACATTCAACTGAAATTCTGCACGGTAAGGTTTGTCAACCGCAACAGTGAGTGTTGCGCTTTTCAGACCTTCGTATAAATCTGTCCGAAATCGGGCAACAATTGCGGTTTCTTCGTAAGTCTGAATTTCTTCCTTACCATCCAACACATACGGCGATGTGCATGAACAACTCGAAGTAACACTCGCAATATGAACCGGTTCCGTAAAAGGATTTTTGAGAACAAAACGGTGTTCCGCATGAACACCTTTGGCAACCGTTTTGAAATCGAAAAAACGGTCTTCGTTTTTAATCATATTCTGTGTCCATGATGGTTCTGAAGAATATTGTACTGTATTTTCTTGTACGAACCTCTGTGTTGGGGCAATTCCTGCGGGAGAAAGTTTCGAATCATTTTGTTTGGAATTACCTGAAACTTGAGAGTTTATGACTGGTTGTTCAGACGAATAGATTAGGTGTTGCTCTGCCGGGTAAAATACCTGAGCCTCACAAAGAACAACACCAAAACCGCATACGATCAAAACAGTCACAAAAAATGTTTTATTGAATAAATTCATAATAATTCCTTTATAACAATTCCGATCCATAAATAAATTGGAATACTCAATTTATTAACATTATGTTCTGTGTTTAGAATAAATCTGTAATTCTATAATTACCGCATGTTCCAAACCGTAAACCACAAATTTACCAGATTATCAACGATTCGCAAGATCAATCCCCAAGAAAAACAATAGAATCACTACGGAATAGTTACGAGAATTGAACAACAGTAATATTGGAACTTGGGTCAACCTTTTTTCAAATAGACCCCGTCCTTCCATTCTGAATATTTTGGGTTATACTCATGCACTATTGTATTTATTCCGCTTGAAAATTCCGAAGTGACCAAGACGGAAATTCGTCTGTTTTCGCCCAATAGTTTACAGTCAACATTATCGAATACTGGAATTTTCAACTGAAAATCGTGTCAACTCTATTTTTTGGCAATTTTTAGCGATCAGGTGTGCAAAACCTGTTTTAGGAACCCAAACTATGGCTGGAAAAAAAAGTAAAAAGAAAGCAGAAACCGTGTTTTTGGTTTGCGAAGAAACCGGTGAATATAATTACGCTATCCGAAAAAAACCTGGAGGCGAAAAACTGAAACTCAGCAAATATTGCCCCAAACTCCGTAAACACACTATTCATAACGAGAAAAAGAAATAAAACGGTTGGCAGCCGCAATAACACCAACACATTACAGAATAAAACAGAAACGTAATATATTTAGTGGAATAATTTTTTGGTACTATTTTCGCGGTATTTTCTTAGTCTTTTATGTTTTATTAGTCCCGCAGGGACGAGATGTGCATAACCGTAGGTTAAGCGTAGCGCACGCAACCTACGGATCAGAATCTCCTCTCCTTTTTAAGCCCCGCATGGGGCGAGATTACCAACCATTGCAATGATAATCTCGCCCTTGCAGGGTTTTGGGAAAGTGGGAGAGTTCCTGCTCCGGCGGTTGCGCTTTGCTTAACCGCCGGTTATGCACTTCACACCCCTAGCGGGGTTAAGATAGAAAAACAAAAATTTTACTGATATATTGCACAGAAACTTGTTTTATTGAATCCGGTAATTACCAAGTTACCGGAAGTTGTTTATTGGTGAGAGCTGGTTTTCTTGAAATTGTTCTTGTTATGTGTTATTTCTGATCGATTTGTGTAATATTTATGACGAATTTTCTTAATTAATGCCGAAACGTTGGATCATTTGTAAGTACGATAACGAATTAGCCCGATCAATTTCGGTTTCTGCTCATATTTCGGATTTGATAGCGGCGTTGCTTGTGGTGCGTGGTATTCAAACGAGTGATGCTGCCGATATTTTTCTCAATACTAATTTGAAAAGTCATTTACGTGATCCTTTTCTTTTGCCTGGTTGCGGTGAAGTTGCGGAGCACTTGTTAGATGCTGTCAACAGTAATCAAAAAATAGTGGTGTATGGGGATTACGATGTTGACGGCATTACGGGGATTGTGATTCTTCGGCAGACACTCAAGGATTTGGGGGCAGATGTGGATTATTATGTTCCCAGCCGGTTTGACGAAGGTTACGGGCTTCATTCTGAAGCGATTAGTAAATTAGCACAAAACGGAACGAAGGTAATTATTACAGTTGATTGTGGTATTTCCAGTGTTGAAGAGGCGGAGACGGCGGTCAAACACGGTATTAAACTTTTGATCACCGATCACCACACGCCGGGGGCCGCGCTGCCCAACGCCCTCGCAATTACTCATCCGCAACTGGTCCGGTTTTCGGGAAAATATGTTTCAGCTCAGTCATTGACGCCGGAAGAAATCAAGATGGCGGAAAAATATCCATTTCCATTGCTTTGTGGTTCGGCGGTTGCGTTAAAGGTTGCTTGGGCGTTGGGACAACTTGCTTTCAATGGTCCTGGTAAACCGGTTCCGCAACAATTTCGGGAACGGCTTACCGAAATGCTGGGTTTAGCGGCATTGGGAACGGTTGCTGATTTTGTACCGTTGCAGGATGAAAACCGTACATTGGTTCGGGGCGGTTTGCAATATCTTTATTCGCCCAAGTCTTCGATAGGACTTAAACAACTCTTTGCTGTTGCCAAATATGTTGAGGGCAAAACGCGTCTTGATTCGGAATACGCAGCGTTCCAACTTGCTCCGCGTCTCAATGCTGCAGGACGTCTTGGTCAGGCGGGCTTGGCGGTTGAACTGTTAATCGGCAACAACCTCAAACGCGCAACGGAACTTGCCAAAGAAATTGACGAGCTCAATGAATCCCGAAAGATATTGGAAAAACGAATTGCCAAAGAAGCTGAGCAGCAAATTCTGGAACAATTCGATTCGGTTCATGATCCGGCGTTTGTTCTTTTGGGGGATTGGCATCGTGGGGTCATTGGCATTGTTGCTGGTCGTTTGGTTGACCGGTTTCATCGTCCGGTAATTCTTCTTGGCAAGGACAAGATGGGTAATATTCCGGTGGTAGGTTCTGCGCGAAGTGTTTCGGGGTTCAATCTTTATGCTGCATTGGAATCTTGCCGGCAATTCCTTATTCGTTTTGGCGGTCATGAAGCGGCGGCGGGTTTAACAATTGACGAAAAGGAGATTGATGCGTTCCGAACTGCATTTTGTAAGATTGTTGCGGAACGAATTACTGAGGAAGAGCGCATTGCTGAATTACCGATTGACGGTTTTTTTCCGCTTGGGGCGTTTACGCGTTCAACAGTTGAACAGATTTTATTACTTGCTCCGTTTGGCTGTGCCAATCCTCGTCCTATTTTTGCGGCAGAAAAAGTTCTCATAAAAAACCCAAAAACAATGGGTAAAGACAACAGTCATTTTGCAGCCGAATTTTGCCAACACGGTGTAACACTTCGCGGTGTTGCCTTCAACCGCAAAAACTGGCTTGACGAAATGCAACCGTTTGATAAACCGATTGATATTGCGTTCAAAGTCCGAATCAGCGATTTTAATCAACAAGTTGAATTGGACATTCTTGATTGGAGACGTGTAACTTCGTGATATTCTGAGAATAGTTGAGAGTGGA
>JAITIZ010000067.1 GCA_031279215.1 Planctomycetaceae bacterium | reverse complement strand
CTTTTTCTAGATATTTTTCAAAATATTTTAAAAATTTGGTAATATTTCAACAAAATTTCCTAGTGTTCCCATGCTGGTTGTTAAAATGGTTAGAAATTTGGGGGTGATTTCGGCATTTTGTGAGTTATTGTTCAGGTGAATTATTCCGAGGCAGGTGATGTTTCGAGACGGCAATTTGTGTTGCCGAGCGGTTTGGAATCCAGTTACCAGCCGAAAACCGGGGCAAAGTTGCCTATCGGCAACGTAACCATCATTGGGTAAAAGCCCTTCAGCAAACGGCTTTCACCTACGACTTTCACACGACTTTCACCTACGGTTGCCTACCTTTTGTTTACCTAAATTAACACACCGGTCTATGAACACTAGGTCTTAAACAAGCGAGTCGGGGACATTTTTTTTGCTGCGTTGATATATATTTTTGTATCGGCGTACGATGAACGGCCGCAGGGGAGTGTGTTATATTTTTTTGTTTCATGAAGGGTTCCTTTCTTTGGTTTGGCGTTATTATTGTACCAGAACGTCCGAATCCCGGCTTCCTGGGCAAAAGTATCTACACATCTTTGGGGGGCATTTTGTTTTTTGCGTACACTCTTCGTATTGTAACGCGGGTGATTTCGTTGCGATTTATAAGATTTTATAGAATGATTAATGATTAATTAAACAGGTAATGTATTCGGGAGTTCCCCTAAGGCGGAATGCCTCCCGTGAGTCGATTACAAAATTCGTTAACAAAAAACATTTGCTCACCTTCTCCTGTGTTTCCCTATCGCGAATACGTGAAATAACTAACCGTAACGTAATCGATTGACCGGAATAAGATTTTCGTTTCCCATTGATTTTATGATTGGCAGGACGATCAAGAGTAACAACAGTTATAAAAAAATCAAAAATTCGGTTGAAATAACGAAAAAATAAGATTACAGCAGTATTAGGTTATGAACTTGAAAAATTAAATTAATGAATACAAAAAGTATAAAATAATATTGTTCCCATTTTGGGTGTTACTCATAATTTCGGATTAACAATTCTTCAATTTCACCACGATTCGTACCATCAGAATTAATAGCACGGTTGGCTTTAACGGTGATGATATTGTATTGCTGATATTGATTTTTAATAAAATCGGCGGAGGAATTGGATAATAAAAAATTTATTCCTTTGGCATTTAATTTATCGCAAGCTTCTCTCAAACGGATTTGATCAAACATATTCCACCCGCCTTGAACATATCCTGTAAAATTTGAATTAGTGGAAATCGGATGGTAGGGCGGGTCTAAATAGACAAAATTATTTTGTTTCGTTTTATTCAAAACAACTTCATAATCTTCATTAAGCAATACAATTGCATTGGAGTTCAAATAATTACTGACAGCTCTTAATATTGGTTCATTAATTATGTTGGGATTTTTATAATTTCCAAAAGGCGAGTTAAATTGACCAGCATTGTTCACCCGATACAAACCATTGAAACAAGTTTTATTCAGATAAATAATTCTGGAAGCACGCTCAACATCCGATAAGTTCTTGTAATCAGGTTGTCTGTCCTGATTACGAATTGTGTAAAAATATGCCGAATTATTTTCATGCTTTTTCAGATCATTTATTAACGCATCAAGATTATTTTTTATAACTTTATATACATTAATGAGTTCGGTGTTCAAATCATTCACTATAGCGTTTGGCGGTTGTAAATGAAATAATACCGCACCGCCGCCAACAAACGGTTCTACATACTGGAACGTTTTAACGTTTTGAGGTAAATATTCAATAATAGAGGGCATAATCTGTCTTTTGCCGCCTACCCATTTTAGAAATGGAGATACCAATTCATTACTTTTTGCCATTTTTAATATTCAAAGAGTTCGAAGATTACGTAAATTTTCACAGATTTTTTACAAAAATTCTTTTCTCTCAATTTCCGTATATTCTGTGTTTAAAATAAATTTTTTACTGAATAACGGTCCTTTCCTCAAAATAGGTCTTTAACATTGGGGTTGGAATTTGTGCCAACTATAGTTTATTATTTTTTACGAAACAATACCCCCTTTTAATTTAAAGAGCCAGCCCAATGTCAAAGGATTGTAACAAAAATAAGTCTAACACCGTATCCCAATTTAATCAATTAAGGGTTTTGTTAAAACAATATTTGTTTTTTGCTCTTAACCCGGCTAGGGGAGTAAAATGCATAACCGTAGGTAACCGTATGCTTTAGTTTACGGAAGCAATCACCCCGCTTCTCAAGTTCCGTAGGGACGACACAACGATTTTTTCAATCACGCCTATTATCTTCCTTTCTCTTCTTTTTGATAACTGTTTCCTATTCCTCTCTAATAATAAAAAATATGTCGTCTTCTGTGGGGCTGGGAAATTGACTCTTTTGGGATTTTCCGAGTTCCTTGACGTGTTTAAAATATTCCACTGAAATATTAGACCTTTTCTCTAACCTTTTTGTATTATTAATTCGTGGTTTGTGATAGCACAGAGGAGCGTTGTCCGAATGTTGTGTCTTTTCCGTCGATTTCGGTATTTTTTTAAAATACGGAACGTTTTAATCGTTCCTATTATGTCAACAATTCCTAAACGAATTTATGGTATTGATCTTGGCACCACGTATTCCGCTATTACGTTCATCAACGAACATGGTAAGGCGGAAATTATTCGTTTATGGAATTACTCATACGGACGGTTGGCTGGACGATATTTCTTTCACTGGGAATTGCGTTAGCGTTGGCGGCGATTCAGAATCATTTTTTGAAAAAACCGCTTTTACCAACAGAACAACTAATTCTTGTACTGATTGGTTCGGTGCTGGCGGCGTTGGCGGCAGGTTCTGTCGGTGAAATATCGCATCAAATTTTTGGTGTTATTCGGCTTGGTGTTTTGGGTCAGGTGATTGGCTGGACAATTTTGGGAGCGATTCTTGCGTTCGGAATGGTTTATTTTATTCCAAACCTGAACAAGATAAACGCTTTGAAATTCGGGGCTTTGGGCGGTTTTTTGGGATCGCTGGCGTTTCTCCTTTTCAGTATTGGTACGGAAATTGGCGGACGTTTATTGGGAGCGTTTATTTTGGGAGCGTTTATTTTGGGAGCTTGTATTGGATTACTTGTTGCTCTGGTCGAAACAATTTACCGTAACGTTTGGCTGATGGTTGTTTATGATCCGCGTAATTTTGCACAAGTTAATCTCGGTTCGCAAAATGTAACGGTTGGTTCGGGAAAAAGCGATACGGTATTTATTGCCGATGCCGCTGTGAAAGCCGGAACATTTCGCACCGAAGGCGATAAAATCCGTTACACCGGTCCCAACGGAGCACAATTACTTGTCCCTGGTAATCATGTAA
>JAITIZ010000525.1 GCA_031279215.1 Planctomycetaceae bacterium | reverse complement strand
AAATTTATTGTTAGAAGGAACGCGGTCGTCTCGACCGCATTTTTAGGCGTTTTTTGTAAAAAAACAGGGCAGGCGAGACGCCTGCGTTCCTCCTAATATTACTTTTTAGAAGTTACCTTCAATCAATGAACCCCATCGTGATCAAACGACCATTGGCAGAGACGCTCGGTTCGGTATTCGGCACAACACGGTGCCAGCTGTTGAGTAACACAGTTTTGTGATCGGCATGCGTAATCCTACCTTTCACATATACTTCCATATTAAGTCGGCGAACCTGAAACGATGATGCGGAAATCTCTTTATTCAGAAGTAAACGGCGATAACTTTTTTCCGACAAACCGTTTGGATATTTTTGATTTTTTTGATTGATGTAAACCGACATACCACCGGTTCGGTACAAATATTCCGCTGTATGCGGTTTCCCGCCGCGAGTGCGTACCATCGGTTCGTCCCGAATTATCAGCCATTTCGGAGGTTCAATTTCAGGAGCCGGAACGAAAAACCATTCGCCCTGCCGGATAAACGCTTCATTGCAGTGCCGGTTCTTCTTTTTATTCTTAACCCCCTTCAATTCCTGAGCAGCAATGACAATATTCGGTTTGAGAGCTTCCTTCGCTGTCAAGACACTGGAAACCGAACGATCTTTTGGAATCCGTGCAATGAACCAATCCCGTTCATCGTGTCCGCACAGGAATTTTTCCTTATCGATCTCTTTGGTTTCTTCGTCAGTGATTTTTGCCATTATCAAAAGATGCCGATCTTTCGGCTGTACGTCGAGTACAACAATTTCGGTTGCAGAAACAGCTTCGATATTGAAGAATGTCCCTTTTTTGTCACGCTGGATGTCCAGCCTAACACTAAAACGGTTCCGCGTTGAGGCAGTAATCGCCGCAAACTTGGCACGCGCTCCTATCTTTTCAAATTTCTTTACAAACGTGTTCATAATATGGGTTTCCTGTTATGTTAATTTAATGTTATGAAAGTGAATAAAAACGTAACCAATTTATGGAAAACGGATTTCTCGGTATTACTTGATTTGTTTGTTGGAATGATATGTTTTTTCACGATACTCTTTCCAGTTTTTGACACACAAACGGTTTGACGGGATATCGTTCCAAGTACTCGGCAATTGATGAGCATGACGTGAACCGCGAACAAGGTACTGAATTTTCGGATCACAATTAGCCCGCTTTTCAGCAGTCGTGTGGATACGCCGATAAGTTGTTTGATATTTACGTTTCATATTTTTTCTATCCTTTTTAATCGAAGAAAACAGAGAGAATATTGGAGAAATATTTCATCTCTTTCCCAGCGTACTCTGTTATCAAAAATTTTCTATCTTTTTTATATTGCAACTGACGTGCCAATATCGTGATTGATTTTTATAATTCATTGATATACAAGTACTTATAAATTTTTTTTCCCATATCTTGTTTTTTGATTGGAACAAACAATAATAGAATACTATCTATTAAAATAGTATTTTATAAAATTTGATAACATGAAGACAACAG
Source organism: Planctomycetaceae bacterium (assembly GCA_031279215.1). Taxonomy (GTDB): domain Bacteria; phylum Planctomycetota; class Planctomycetia; order Pirellulales; family Thermoguttaceae; genus WRKP01. The sequence continues at coordinate 2,025 of JAITIZ010000525.1, read as the reverse complement.
TTGTATTCGGATTTCTCGGCTCGAAGCGTGACGCGGGTGATACGGAGGAACGGTGGAACATTTGGAGACCGACAGTCGCACTTGGAATGTATTCCGACCTGAGAGTGAAACGTTTGGAACTGTTTTATTCTCCGGAAATAGTGGAACTTCTCAACCGTGTAACAGCGGATCTCCATCAAATTTCGCCCGATCTCATTGTGTCGTCACACGCAATGCCGTTCAATGACCCGTGGGATTTTGAAGAGGTCTATGCTAAACTGTTCGACTTTATGAAGAAATACCGCTTTGATTTAGAGACGGAAGAGTATTTGTTTCACATCAAGACGGGAACACATGCATGGCAAATTTGTTACTTTCTGCTTACGGAAGCCCGTTTTTTCCCGGGTAAACTGCTGCAATCCTTTGCGCCGCGTCCAAATAAACCGGAGGAAAGAGGAATCGGAACGTACCATATCATCGACCTTGATACCTCAAAATATAAACGAATTGTAACACGTTTCGATCAGGAACGCCGAGATTCCGTATCGTTTCTTAAATCGGGGATAGTAACTCGAAACAAGGCATTTAATGAACTTATCGGACAGATTGAAATAGTTGCCCTCCGTACCCGTGAACCAATTCTGCTAACTGGCGGAACCGGAACAGGAAAGTCACAACTTGCCAAACGGATTTACGAGTTGAAGAAATTCCAAGATCGGGTATCGGGACAGTTTGTCGCGGTCAATGCAGCAACGCTTCGGGGTGAACAAGCGATGTCAACGCTTTTCGGTTATAGAAAAGGAGCATTCACCGGTGCCGGCGCGGACCGTGCCGGATTACTGCTCACGGCAAATCGGGGAGTGCTGTTTTTGGACGAAATTGGCGAACTCGGTCTTGACGAACAAGCAATGTTGCTTCGTGCCATCGAAGAAAAACATTTCCTGCCGGTCGGAAGTGACGCGGAAGTTGAGAGTGATTTCCAGTTGATTGCCGCAACGAACACGGACTTGAACGATAATGTTGTTACAGGAAAATTTCGTGAAGATTTACTGGCAAGAATCAACTTGTGGATGTTTTGTTTACCGGATTTGAAAGACCGTTACGAGGATATAGAGCCGAATATAGATTACGAGTTGACGCAGTATGCTTTACGTAATAGTCAAAAAATAATGTTCAATAAGGATGCGCGGGAGCGGTTTACCGGATTTGCGGTGAGTTCGGAAGCGGTATGGAGAGCGAATTTCCGTGACCTGAATGCCGCGGTTGTGCGGATGGCAACACTCTCAACCGGAGGACGTATCAGTATCGAAACGGTAGAGAACGAAATTGAGCACCTCCGTACTAACTGGAACAGGCGAGTCAAAAAAGATGAAGACATATTATTGTTGCAAAATATTCTTGGTAAAGAATGTGCTGCCGATCTTGATCTTTTTGATGCGGTGCAATTGGCAAAAGTTTTGAAAATCTGTCGCGAATCAAAATCGCTTGCCGAGGCGGGGCGGAAGTTATTTCAACATTCCCGCACGAAAAAGAAATCGGCAAACGACACTGACCGTGTGAGCAAGTACCTCGCAGGTTTCGGTCTCGATTGGGAAAACGTGGTAGATAGATGATATGGACGAACAACCGGTAGAAAATACGGCAAAAAATATTGTCCTGAAGGTCTCATTTGTCCCGAATGTCCCTAAAATTTTAGAGTAGGGACATTGGAGACTATAGGGATTAATCTACTCATTCTATTTTGAGATTCTGTTTATGGCATAAACAATTGCCCATAAATTCTGAAATAATCAGGAAATTTCTGACCGTTTTGGAATTTGAGGGACAACAAAATAGGTCTCTTTCCAAAACAATCAGACAATTTTGATAATCTTAACGATAATTCTGGTTATTTTTTGAAAAATGTCAAAATTGGAAACGTTTGGATTTTCCCTAGGTCATGGTTACAAAAATTGGTGATTTGCAGTAAATATCAGACCACCTCTGAAATTCCTTTGTAAGTAACTATTTAGTGGAATAACGAAAATGTACAATCACAGTTTTAAA
>JAITIZ010000485.1 GCA_031279215.1 Planctomycetaceae bacterium | reverse complement strand
ACAGAAATTCCTGAAAATATCAAAGAAGCAACAAAATTAACAAAATACGCTATTATAACAAGGTATCCTGGAGAATATGAGCCAATCACAAAAGAAAGTTATGAGGAAAGCATAAAAATCGCAACAGATTGTTTGGAATGGACGGAAAATAAAATTAAAGAAAGTGAAGAAAGTAAAAAATTAGAATAAAATCAAAAAAGATACCAGGGAATTTTTTAAAAACTAATTTTTACACAAAATTTTTAAACTGCGCTCATTTGAATTTTCGGTTCGAGTCGCCTGCTTACCTATCGGAAAGCAGACTTTTACGCACTTGTATCGCCGAATTTCATAGTACGATGCGTATAAAAATTCTCCATTGGCAAATACCGGATCCAATCTCAATTAAAAATGAAACAAAAAGACAGTAGAATTCGCTGATATTTGTATCGTTGTAACAACATTAACCAACGATATACCTTTTGCAATGATAAATTGGAAACATTTTGAAAACATTGATAATTTAAAATTTGTTCCAATTAAAATATCCTGATCCTGATATTGATTGAAAAATTGATTGAAAATATTGAGTAAACATAAAATACAGACGTAAAGGAAACTTTCGTCGAGCGTTCGTTGTTTTGTCGTGTTACGAAAACATGGCTTAAAAATTTTCATCGTATTTGTGTGCAATATTGAGTTGCGTGCAGTGCGGTTCACTTTAACCCCAATAGGACCCATGGTTACAGCGGAAAAAAATATTGGTCGTATCACCCAAGTGATCGGCTCTACCTTCGATGCGGAATTTGCGGAAGATCGTCTTCCGCCGATTTATAATGCCGTTCGAATTGACAGTGAACAAAAAGGTCTCGTCATTCATTTGGTCGGCGAGATTCAACAACATCTTGGCGGTGGGAAAGTTCGGTGTGTTGCTCTTGGCACCACCGATGGTTTAGTGCGCGGAATGGATTGTCTCGACACCGGATCACCTGTTACAGTACCGGTTGGAAAAGAGACACTCGGTCGGGTATTCAATTTGCTTGGCGAACCGGTTGATAAAAAGGGACCAGTCAACGCTTCGGAATATCGACCGATTCACCGCGACGCTCCAACAATTACCGATCTTGCTACGAAAACGGAAATCTTTCCGACCGGTATTAAAGTGATTGATCTTTTAACGCCGTTTGTTCGCGGCGGTAAAGCCGGTTTGTTTGGCGGAGCAGGTCTTGGTAAAACGGTTATTTTGCAGGAACTTATTGCACGAATTGCTTCGGCGCACGGCGGAAACTCTGTTTTTGCCGGAGTTGGCGAGCGAACCCGTGAAGGAAACGACCTTTGGCTTGAAATGTCCGAAGCCAAAATCGGTAACACGGGTCGTAGTGTTATTGAACAAACGACAATGGTTTTTGGTCAGATGAATGAACCGCCTGGGGCAAGACTTCGTGTTGCGCTTTCGGCGTTGACGATGGCGGAATATTTTCGTGATGTTACAGGAACAGACGTTCTGTTATTCGTTGACAACATTTTCCGGTTTTCTCAAGCCGGTTCTGAAGTGTCGGCGTTGCTTGGGCGTATGCCGTCGGCGGTTGGTTATCAACCGACATTGGCTTCGGAAATGGGAGCGTTACAAGAAAGGATTGCGTCAACCAGCCGCGGTGCCATTACTTCCGTGCAAGCGGTTTACGTTCCGGCGGATGATCCAACCGATCCGGCACCGGCAACAGCGTTTGGTCAATTGGATGCGTTCATCTATTTGGAACGGGCGATTTCTGAAAAGGGAATTTATCCGGCGGTTGATCCTTTGGCGTCATCAAGCCGTGTTCTTGATCCGCAATATGTTGGGCAACGGCATTACGATTGCGCCCGAACTGTACAACAAACGCTTCAACGTTACCGTGAATTGCAGGATATTATTGCGATTCTTGGTGTGGACGAATTAGCGGAGGAAGACAAGTTGGTTGTTCATCGTGCCAGACGTATGGAACGATTTTTGTCACAACCATTTCTTGTTGCGGAAGTGTTCACCGGCAAGCCGGGCGAGATTACACCGCTTGAGGACACCATTCGCTCGTTTGAAGAAATTGCGGACGGAAAGTGGGATCATCTTTCGGAACAAGCGTTTATGTACGTCGGAGCCATCGAGCAAGCCGCCGAACAAGAAGAAAAACTTCAGGCAGCCGCAAAGAAGAAGTAGATTACCAATTCAAAAACACCGGAACAATGAATGACTACGGTTCCGGTTGTTTTTGTTTCATTTTAAGGAAAACTTGTCATGCCAAAATTTAACAATAATTCAAAATTAAAGCCTGATTTTGGTATCAAAAAATTTCATACGAAAAAAAAAATTGAAAATTCCGACGAAAATTTTTTATTGTAACAAATCCGATGGAATCTGTTGGAATCAATCAGGTATTTCGTACGTTTTATAGTGTGTGTTATTCCGGTCGAGGATTATTTTCACAATAAAATTGAATAAATTTACAAAAATTTAAGGTAACTTCTAAAAAGCGATTTTTATATACAATGAACTCATATAAATATTCAAAATTTTTAGGAGACCGACTAAGAGACTGTTACGAAATAAACTTGACAACAGTGGTGAATCGTGGTATGATGTGAAACATGGAAAATGCAGATGTATTAGCGATACAGACTCGGATAGAAGCAGTGTTGCCAACCCTGAACGAATATCAACGGCGACGGTATTTGTCGGCAGAAGCGAAATCAATAGGATATGGGGGAATCAGCCTGATAAGCTGCATA
>JAITIZ010000468.1 GCA_031279215.1 Planctomycetaceae bacterium | reverse complement strand
TATAAGGTTTCATTGAAATCGTTGCGATTTGTTTGTCACAAAACAAGCGGCAACAAAAAGCAAATCGCAACAGAAATAATTTACGCAGTTTAATCAAAATGTTTAAACTGTCAATTAGATGTTTCGTCTTTTTCTGGATATTTTTCAAATATTTTAAAAATTTTGGTGATATATTGTAATTATTCAGTCGGTTTTTTATTTTTTCCTCTTAACCCCGGAATAGTTAATAGTTAATAGTTAATAGTTCGCAAGCGGAATTATTGCCATTAGGGCAGTAATCCGCTTGCGAACACTATTAACTATTATCTATTCACTAAGAAATAAGGGTAATTTCATTTTTAGGGAACTTCTAAAAACATCAGGAACGCAGTCGTCTCGACTGCACATTGCCTATAAAAAGTGCAGGCGAGACGCCTGCGTTCCTAAAAAAATGAGTTTTTAGAAGTTCCCTTATTTTGATCTTGACAGGGAATTAAAGAATTTCTATAGTCTCCAAATTGATAACCGATGTGTGTGTGTTCGTAATCTACCTACAGTAATAAGCGTAAACAAAGAACCAATTTCAAATCAAAAAACAAGGATTAAATAATTGAAATTGTTGAAGTGAGTGAGTAATGGTGATTTCGAGTTCTAAAATAATCAACTTCTTATTGACCATTTTCATTTTTGTATTCGTTTTTGGTTGCCAGTCGAATTTGGCGTTGAAACGGATGCAAGCGAAAAACCCATTGGCAAAAAATTCCGCCAAAACTCCAACAAAAATGGTTGATGTATGGAATACCTACGCACAAACAACTCCAGAAGGTAAAATCCTTCGCGGTATAGCAGGACGAATTCATTTTTACAATGATCATAAAAAAAAGCAAGCAGTTAAGATTGATGGAGATTTGACCGTATTCATTTTTAACGGTAATGAAAAAGACCCCGCTCATGCTAAACCGTTAAAGATTTATCAATTTAAGTCGGAAACACTTGATAAACATTATTCATTTAAAAAACCGCTTGGTCATGGTTATGATTTTTTTCTGCCGTTTGACGAGATTGGCGGAGAGGAAAAAAATTTGTGTGTGATGACGCGTTTTGATGATCGGTTGGAACACGTGTTAGTTCTTTCACATCCGGTTGTTACGGTTCTCAAAGGCACAAAACGAGAACCTCCCGCCGCAGAAAATGCAGTACAAGAATTTTTGGCAAACAACTCAATTTTGATGAAAGCAAACCGTGAACTGGCAGAACAAACCATTCCTTCCAATATCAAACAAGTCGGCTTTGAACAAGAACAACCCGCCGAAAAAATAGAACGTCCCGTTTCAACAATAATATTGAATGATTCTATGACACGGCGTTTAGTTCAAAATATACCGCCAACAGAAATCGTCGAACCGGAACCATTACATGTTGCGCCGGTTCTACCAACCCCCTTACCCGAACCATTACCGCAAACCGATTCCCGTTACCAATTCAATAAAATAGAAACAGTATTTCCAGATAAAGTGTTTTAATGGTAGGTAACTTCTAAAAACTAATATATTAGGAGGAACGCAGGCGTCTCGCCTGCACTTTTTATAGGCAATGTGCAGTCGAGACGACTGCGTTCCTGATGTTTTTAGAAGTTCCCTTAATTTATTATGTTTTCTTAGTCCCGCAGGGACGAGATGTGCATAACCGTAGGTGTAGCGAAACGCAACCTACAGTCTCTACTGAATAATTACCAATTCTCATAAATTCGTCTTGTTTGCTTTTGGAGTTTTGGTTATACTAATCCGCTCAAATTTTAGATATTTACGGTTTAGTCGCACAAGACTCAAGGAAGAGGAACGAATGGATCCATATCTTTATAATATGAACCATTGTGAGGCGTCAACGGATTTTGCACGCTCTACACGCGGTATTTTACACCAAACTCCCGAAATAGATGAAGTTTTCTCACAAGAATTACGCCGGGGAATTTCGGCAACTCGGCAGTTTTTCTTTAATCACCAACACCCCGACGGCTACTGGGTTGCGGAACTCGAAGGTGATGCACTGCTCCAAAGTGAAACAATCATGTTGCTCGCATTTCTTGGTGAAGAAAATTCGGAACTAGCCCAAGCTTGCGCCGTACAACTACTCGATACCCAACTCGAAGACGGCGGCTGGGGAATGTACACCGGCGGAAAATCCGACATCAATAATACCGTTAAAGCCTATTTCGCCCTAAAATTAACCGGCTGCGATCCAAGCTCAAAACCATTACAACACGCAAGAGTTCGGGCATTGGAATTAGGGGGCGTCGATAAAGTTAATAGTTTTACCCGATTCTATCTGGCAATTTTAGGACAAATTCCACATAATACTTGTCCGGCTGTTCCACCGCAAATGATGTTACTGCCGAAATGGTTTCCCATTAATATTAACGATATGAGTGCATGGTCTCGGACAATTTTTGTACCTCTATCAATTGTTTCGGCACTTGCTCCGGTTCGGGAATTGCCGCCGGAAAAAGGGATTCGAGAAATTTTTGTCAAAAATCCTTCGCAATGGGGTCCCCTCACCGCCCCAGGTAAAACAACTTCACGGAATCCCTTGTCATGGGATCATTTTTTTCGGTTTTGTAATTCAGCAATGTGGGTTTGCCGCCGCTTCGGTTTAACACCGTTTCGTAAATACAGTATTGAAAAAGCAAAACAATGGACATTGGAACATTGCAAAGAAAGTGATGGCCCGGGGGCGATTTATCCGCCGATTATTTGGGCTTGGATTGCGTTCAAAACTCTCGGTTACAAGGATGATTCCCAAGAGATTTTGTATTTCCGAAAACAGTTGAATGATCTGGTTATTCGGAACGAAAAACGCGGAAGTGTACGGATTCAACCTTGTAAATCACCGGTTTGGGATACTACATTGACGTTGAAGGCGTTAATGCTTGGCGGACTTACAGCGTCACATCCGGCTGTTCGTAAAGGAGTTCAGTGGGTTCGGTCAAGGCATATTAAAGGAACTTGCGAAAAAGGAAAATGGCAAGTCGGAGATACCAACGGAAAATATCCCGCAACACAAATTTCACATCCAACAGGCGCATGGTGTTTTGAGTTCAACAATGCTTTTTATCCTGATTGTGATGATACGGCAATGGCATTGATGGTTCTTGCCGGGCGTTTCGACGAATCGCACACAAAATCGGCAATCCCCGTAACTCCGCAAGCAATTAACAAGCGTAAACCCTTAATACTTCGTGAACATAAAGAAAAACCAGGGGAAAAAACGGCGCCGGTTTCTGGAGTGTTACCGCCGGATTTACGGTTAACGGTTTGCGAATGTACAGAGTCGCTGAGTGATGCTCGGCAAAGTGCATTGGATGTTGCCGATACAACCGCCGCACTTGAAAACGGATTGCGTTGGCTTCTTGCCATGCAGAACAAAGACGGCGGTTGGGCGGCGTTTGATCGGGGAAATAACAAAGAGATTTTGTGTAAAATTCCTTTTGCCGATCACAATGCGATGATTGATCCGAGTACACCGGATTTAACAGGTCGTGTCATGGAATCACTTGGTCGGCTTGGTTTTCGGGTTGGTCAAAATGTTGAGATAGATCGAGTGGTTGCTTACATGCGGAAGCAGCAGCAAGCGGATGGAAGTTGGTTTGGACGTTGGGGAGTCAACTACATTTATGGAACATGGCAGGCGTTAACCGGTTTAATTGCGGTGGGTGTTAAACCGGAAGACTCGGCGGTGGTTGCCGGTGCGAACTGGCTGCTGGCTCATCAACATCCGAGTGGAGGTTGGGGCGAATCACCAGACTCCTACCAAGACCCCTCACTTCGAGGACACGGAACACCAACCGCCTCGCAAACCGCATGGGCAATTATGGGACTTATCGCCGCAGGAAAAATAGAAGATCATGCTGTTTACCGTGGAATCAGGTTTTTGCTGGATCGGCAACGGAATGATGGAACATGGTTTGAACCGGAATTTACCGGAACTGGTTTTCCTCTCGTTTTTTATTTGAAATACCATTATTATTCTGTTTACTTTCCCTTGATGGCGTTATCGCTTTACGCTGCAAAAACGAAAGCAGTTAATATTGAAGTTTGCGAAGAAGAAACGATTTTCCCAATGAAAAAGGTATGTCTTTTTTCACCGGAAACATCGTTTTACAACAATACCCGTCCAGACGACCCGCCAATCGAAACAAAACCATCAAAATTATCAGAACCGGAAAACACCCTTGTTCGGCAGCCGCGCAAAACATCGGATAAACCAATATTGCGGATTTTTCTTGGTTGATATTATTCTCTATTATTCTCCCTTTTAAAAAATTAAAACAAAAAACACACTAAATTTCACAAAAAAGTTTTTTAGGGAACTTCTAAAAACATTAGGAACGCGGTCGTCTCGACCGCATTTTTAGGAGTTTTTTGTAAAAACAGTGCAGGCGAGACGCCTGCGTTCCTCCTAATATTAGTTTTTAGGAACGCGGTCGTCTCGACCGCATTTTTAGGAGTTTTTTGTAAAAAACAGTGCAGGCGAGACGCCTGCGTTCCTCCTAATATTAGTTTTTAGAAGTTACCTTTATTGTGAGTTGTTTTAGGATATTGGAGTTAATAGTACATTGTATAGTCATTGTTTTGATAATGGATTTATTCTTTTGGCGGAGCCGATGAATTGGATGGAATCGGTTTCGTATTCGATTTTGGTTCCTTATGGACCGGTTCTTGATCCTTTGGAGCTGGCGGGATTAGCGAGTTTGAACTGTGAAATGATGTTGCGCGGGGCTGGAGAACGTAACAGCCGTCAGTTTCTTCAATTTTTAGAAAATCTTGGTTGTGAGACAACCGAAGCGGTTGCACATCTTCATACGGGTTTTGGGGCGTCGATGCTGGCGGAACATTTGTTGGCATCGTTGGACTTATTAGCCGATCAGATTCGCCGGCCGCACTTCCCCGAAGAACAACTCGAAATAGCAAAACAAGTTGTGAAACAGGATATTTTTTCATTGGAGGATGATCCGCCGCATCGTGTTATGCTGGAGCTTCAACATCATTTTTTACCGGATCCGTGGGGGCGTTCCAATCTTGGGAGTTTGGAATCAATTGATCGTATTGAGATTACAGATATTCGTCGTCAACATCGTCGGTATTTTCAACCGGAAGGGACAATTTTGAGTATTGCCGGTAAATTTGATTGGGCAGCGGTTTGCGATAAGGTTGGCGAGTTATTTGCCGACTGGGAACCGCAACCGTTGGTATTACCGGAGGAAAAGATTATTGGTTCGAAGTTGGTTCATCTTCCGTGTGATTCATTGCAAACACATATTGGTGTTGCATTTCCTTGTGTTCCGCTTCGGTCACCGGATTACATGTTGGCGTGGGGAGGAGTTGGGATTTTGAGCGGGGGGATGAGTTGCCGGTTATTCAACGAAATTCGTGAGAAACGCGGACTCTGTTACAGTGTTTATGCAGCGTATTCCTCGCTCAAAGATCATGCCGGTACTTACTGTTACTGTGGAACCGGAACAGAACGCGCTCAAGAAACTCTTGAAGTTCTGATTACGGAGCTTAACCGGTTGCGATGGGGGGTTAACGATGGCGAGTTGAACCGTTTTAAAATTCGTGCCAAAAGTACACTGATTATGCAGCAAGAATCTACCGGCTCCCGAAGCGGAATGATGACGCAAGATTGGTATCATTTAGGTCGTGTCCGAACATTGGCTGAAATAGAATCAGCAATTAACTCTTTGACAAAATCGGCAATCAACAATTATTTTGCCAATCACCCGCCGGGTCCGTTTCACATTGTTACATTGGGACCGGAACCGCTTCAATCACCGCTTACAACATAAATTTGTAATCATGGAATCTATCCGCGGAATTTTCGTTAAAAGATAAACCTCAATATAGGCGACCGTAGGTCATTGTCTATTTTCGTCCGCAGATTGCGCAGATTTTCGTCCACCGATTTTCGCAGAGATTCGATCTTCGCGGATTTTCAAGGATTCTTTTTTGAGAGTACGAAATAACGAAACAAACAAACAAACAAAGAGAAGAATAGATAAAAAATACAAAAAATACAAAACAT
>JAITIZ010000454.1 GCA_031279215.1 Planctomycetaceae bacterium | reverse complement strand
GGAGGAACGCAGGCGTCTCGCCTGCACTGTTTTTTTACAAAAAACGCCTAAAAATGCGGTCGAGACGACCGCGTTCCTTCTAACAATAAATTTTTACATTAGGTTTTTAGAAGTTCCCTTAAGGAAATTCCGCGAAAATAGGACACAAAAAATTATTCTACTGAAATATTACAATTACATTATTTCAAAATTCGAAGGCGATTTGTCCGAGCCGTTCGGAAAGTTGGAACATGAGTTCGTCTTCGGCGGGTTCGTCGGGGGCAACATAAGTTACGGAAAAACGTAAAAACGGACCGGCGTTGTCCCAAGGAACCGTACAAATCGAGTGTTCACGGATTAAGTATTGACTAACATCTTCGGCGTTGGCAAATGTTGTACCGTTAATAACTCCTTTGGGAGATTTAACATACAGAAAATAAGTTCCGCCGGGGACTTCACACTCAAAACCGAATGGTCGAAGTGTTGCGACTAATTTTTCAAGTCTCCGATAATATTTCCGGCTGACATTATTTGGAATTTCGGGATCTTCTAAAGCCGTGATTGCTGCTTTTTGAATTGCGAGAAACTGACCGCTATCGTAGTTATCTTTGACATCGGCGAATGCCTGAACAATCCGTTCATTACCGCAAACCCACGCCATACGCCAACCAATCATATTCCAACCTTTTGAGAGTGAATGAATTTCAACTCCCACATCACGCGCACCGGGAACTTGCAAAAAACTAAGCGGCGCATCACGGTATGTCAACATAATATGAGCGGCATCCTGAACAACAACAAATTTTTGTTTCTTTGCCAATTTGATTACTTTTTCATAAAATTCAACCGTTGCGACTTGACCGGTTGGGCTGTTCGGATAATTCAGTACAAGAAGTTTGGTTTTATTCAAAATATCTTCAGGAATAGATTCAAAATCGGGAAAGAATTGATTTTCCTCAATAAGCGGCAGATGATAAACCGAACCGCCGCAATATTTTGTATGTGTTCCGGCAACCGGGTAACCGGGAACGGTTAATAATGTTACATCACCCGGATTGATGAAAATATGCGGCAACATTGCCAATGCCGGTTTTGAACCGATGGCGTGGTTAATTTCTGTAATTGGGTCGAGTTTAACGTGAAAATTCTGTTCCATAAATCGGGCAACCGCTTCTTTAAATTCAAGGCAACCGTTATCGGCATATCCGCGATTTTCCGGTTGATTGATTTCGTGAGCCATAATTTGCCGGACATTTTCATCTGCCATTGCATCATTTTCACCAATACCAAAGTCAATCAACGGACGATCAGGAAAATCCTTAATTGCTTGCCGTTTGGCTCGTTTGATTTTTTCAAACTTATAAATTTCGTTTGATTTACCATAATTCGAACCGCCGATCCGATCCGCAAATAATTCCTGAAAATAATAATCTGCCATAACAATTAAAAGGATGATGTGTTAATATTGTAACTAGTAAATACGAAACCGCATTGGATATTATTTTCAATTTATTATAAAAGTCTGCACTCTTTTTACAAGATACCTCTATCAAGAATGTTTTAAAACAATTGGGGCTTGAAAAAAATCTAGTAGTTAATAGTGTCGCATGCGGATTACTACCCAAACGGCAATAATTCCGCATGCGACACTATTCACTATTAACTATTCACTATTAACTAAATATGTTTACTTTTTTTATTCTAACAGATTTCGGTACTTGCCAACACACTAGGGTTCTGGTATAGTAGTTGCGATATAGTTGGGGAAAGATGTTGTCTAACTAATAAAAACAATATCGTAACTCAATTCCTGGATTTGAAAACCGTTACCCGAATGAATTATTCGGGTGAGAAAAGAAAGAAAAAAATAGAGGATTTTATTACGAATAAAGAACTCTACGTTTTAAGTTTTGAAGAGATCATTTTGAATATATGCGATCTAATAACTCCCGAATTTATTGGCAACTTCCATTATTTCTCTATATTATTACTTGGTTGACCACAACCGGTTTCCGGTTTGATTTTGATAATGGTATTATTTACCATTTTTTTCTTTCTATCATGTTGAATCTGTCTAACAGTGATTTATCGGATGAAACATGGCAGATTTTCGGACAAAAACTTTATCAAGGGATTTTGTTTTCTGTACCGTTAATGTTGATTCTGACTTGCCATGAATTGGGACATTTTATTCAAATGCAACGATATGGAGTTCGCAGTAGTCTTCCGTATTTTATTCCCATGCCGATTGGGCCTTTCGGAACGCTTGGTGCGGTAATTGCAATGGATGGACATATTCCCAACCGTCGTGCTTTGTTTGACATTGGTATTTCTGGTCCGCTTGCCGGGCTTATTCCGACATTGTTTTGTCTTTATTATGGAATCAAATGGTCTTATTTTATTCCGGTTTCGCTTAGTGGCGACATGACATTTGGGAATCCATTGTTGTTTCAATCTATGGTTTATTGGATTTTTGGTTCAGTGCCTTCTGACGTAATTTTATATCTTCATCCGGTATGTTTAGCGGGGTGGGTTGGTTTGTTTCTGACTTCCCTCAACCTAATGCCATTTGGTCAACTTGATGGCGGACATGTTTTTTACGCATTACTTGGTCGCCGTGCTCTTAATGTTTCATGGGTTGCTTTTTATATTGTGATTATTCTGGTTATTTGGTTCCGGTTGTGGCATTGGTCGTTAATCCTAATTCTGCTTGCTTGGATTGGTATTACTCATCCGCCCACCGCTGATGAAAGTATTCGGCTAACTCCATTGCGCCGAATTTTGGGTTGGGGAATTTTGGCGTTTATCGTACTTGGTTTTACTCCAACTCCTATCATCATTAACGATCCGCCCCAGAATATCGATCAACCAAGAATATATTGCCTATACCGCCATTGACAACTTAATCGTAACCGTTTGTCTGATTTGTAATTTCTCAACGAAACAATATGAGGAGTGATTAGTTGCTACAGAAAAAAATTAAATGAATTACCGAAACAACCGTTAAAACGAACCGAAAAGGAAAAACCATTAACCGATACAGAAATAGGAATTCATGCCGACAGATTGAACCATTCAATTTTTGTAATCTATCAGTGAAATTTTTGCGTGAAACACCGAAAAAGCAATAATTCAAAGGTAGGTCATGTTTCGTCGAAGGGCTTTCACCTACGGTTGCCTGTCTGACACAGTGTTTTTGTAAGTCCTTATTATAAAAGAACTTGAGGAAACATGTAAACGGCTGTTCACTGCCGTGTTCACTCCTTAAAACGGCGTTGTTCATCAGGTACTGTAAGGGATGTTGAGGTCTTGATTATAAATAAGTTATGACTAATTTTAATGCAAAATTGTATCGGAAATATTATTTTGAAGTGCTTATGAATTTCGTTGCAATATTGGTGTTAGGAATTTATCATAGTAAAAATGTTGGTGTTTTCAAGAGACTCCCCAATGGTTTTAGACAGGCAATTTTGAATCATTCCTTTCGTCAGTTTGTAGGAAAAACCTGAGAAATAAAAGCCATTTTTAGCATAAGATATTTTTTGATAAAAA
>JAITIZ010000411.1 GCA_031279215.1 Planctomycetaceae bacterium | reverse complement strand
TGGAATCGGCTTGTTGAAGTACGAGATACTTCGGATAATCTGATTGCAAGTTACGAATACAACGGTCTTAATCAACGTATTAAAAAGACTGTCGGTTCCACAGTAACAAAATCATTCTTCAATGAAAACTGGCAGGAAATTGAATCAATTACGAATAATCAGGTAACAAGTTATGTTTGGGGATTACGATATATTGACGATTTAGTGTTGCGAGAAAAAGAAATGGAAAGATTATATTCTCTTGCCGACCCGAATTGGAACGTGATTGCAATTTGTGATGTTTCTGGTGATATTCAGGAACGTTACACGTATGATGTTTTTGGAAAAAGGAATGTCTTTAATGCTGCTTTTATATTAAAAGTGGAAACAGTGTTTTATTGGAATAGAGCGTTTACCGGACAAGTTCTTGATGTGGAAACAGGATTGATGTTGTATCGGAATCGGTTTTATCACGTTGAATTGGGGAGGTTTGTCAGCAGAGATCCGATTGGGTATGATGGAAATGATAAAAACGTATATCGGTATTTACAAAATGTACCAATTATTGTGGGTGATCCGTTGGGACTTTTTGCTCCAGGCGTTGATTTATCTGGAATGTGGCCATCATCGCAACCTTGCTGCGATGGAACAACCTACGATCCAGCAACACAGGATTGTTGTAATAACAAGCACATTTACGATTTGGCTACTTCTTGTTGCGAAAATAAAACGGTAGTTAGCAAAGAATCCGTTTGGAGATGTATTCGCCCGATAAATAACCCTGTTCTCGGACAAATAGGGAACTGGCATTCATATATGTGTTGTAATGGTCCCAATAACAATTGCTTTAATTTTGCGAGTGGAACCCAAAAGGGGGACTCTGTCCCCAAAGAATATATTACAACAGGAATATGTACTGAATACAAAGTGTGTCCTAATAAAAGAAAAAATTGTTGCGACTCACCGAAAGCCCCATGGAGTTATAATTTTGTTACTGGTACTACTTGTAATGCTTGGACGAATAGATGTGTTGAGGGCAGTAAGCCCGCTCCATAAGAATGATGGGACAATCACGCTTTTTGAGGATTGCAAAAAATTAGATGCGTAATATGAAAACTATGGCAGTTATTTTTTTACTTCACCTTATCCCGGTGTTGGTTTGTTGCGTTATTGTTGTTATGTCTTATGATCCAAATCCTTATGCTCAAAATGAATCACATCTGGGATGGTATATGTTTTTTGTAATAGATTTTCCTCTTGGATTGCTGTTTCACCCTATTGGTATATTATTGTCTGTACTGTTTCACGTTCTTTCACCTCTTACTAACAATTATTACTGGGATTGTGTTATTTTACCTGCATGTCTTTTTCAAATTCTTGGATGGCTTAACTGGACAATGATTTGGTTTGGTGTGGTGCAGTATGCTCGTCAAAAATCAACCGGTGCTTGTCCGAAAGATTTGAAATGACTTAAAATTACTGGTACGATAATAGAATTGGGGATAATTTTTAGGAAGTGATATAAGAAATGAAGCAAATTATTGATTCGATAAGATTCAAAAAACGGCAAAATTGTTCAAAAATTGTGTTTTGCGCATACTGCGGCAATAGATTGATCATAGATGATCCAGTTAGCAAGATAAAATTAAATTCGCTCAATATGAATGATTGACAGATATAATCGACCTTCGAGAAATTCAAGACGAAGTTTTATTTTTGCTCCAGCTTTTCCGGCAATACACATTCGTGGTTTGGCACATGGAGTTGAATGGTTGACTTTGGGGCGTGTTTCGATTCACGGTTTTTGATGGTGGGGGTATTTTTTTTGAGTAGAAATAGCATTGTATGCGCAAAACACAATTTTGGGACAAATTTGTCATCCTTGGAATATTATAGAAACAATAATCAACTCCACTTCTGGTGACTGTCTCTAAAATTCATCTCAAATCCAATTATTGCACAAATAAATTTAAACCATTTCAAATCTTTCGGACAAGTGTACCAATTACCGTATGATATTTTTGTGATTTTCTAATCTTGGGGATAAAGATCAATCATTTATTCTGTTCTTATAAAACAAAATAACTTAGACGAAAGCGATTTTATCGCATTATCCATAGCATCGAAGGGTTTTATATTGGTTATATGATATTGATCGCAGCTACGGAGAATTTCTGGATATTCTCTAGCTGACATAATGATGTCTTGTAATTCATTAAATCTTATCTCGTTAGATTCCTTTGACTCTTTTACCGCTATTAACCTTGCCAATATCCATATTTCTTCGGCTATTAGGTCGCTAATTGATTCATTCGATGCAAGTTGTGAAACAACTTCTTGTATGTCTATATCATTCTTGTAGTGGTTTCCACTTGCAATAAGTGATACCCGATAATCTGTATCTGCTATGTTGTTTTCAAGACAAGTAAAAGAAAAATAAATCACATCGTCCTTGCTAAACCATTTATTTTCAATACAGATACTTACTATCTTCCAATATAACAGATTTAATCGTTTCAATATATCAATTTCAGTTTGACTGTTACCGTCTTTTTGAAACATTTTCTTTTCTCCTATAAAAATATAACATTTTGATGATTGATTAATGAGGTACTTGATTGGGAAAACCAGTAATCTTTCCATTCGCAATAAAACGCCTATGAGAAACTCCTATGTCATCCACAATCCATTCAAATACTTCAACTTTTCCATTAAGACTACCCTCAACTTGGTATAAAGTGAATTCTTTAATTGTTTCGCCTTGAACGCTTCCCAAAATGGCACGGCAATATAAAAAAAACAATAGTGACGGAATTAGAGTATAACAGATAATTGACTTTTATTTCAACACTCTTTACACTATTCACTATTATTCCTTACTTTACTCTGTTGTTGTTTGGTTTGTCATTATTCAGCGGTTTGGGGTTAGGCGGAGGTGATTGAGATTGGACACAGATTGAACACCAATAATACACAACACCCCCATAAAATAATTTGTTACACTTTCAACATTTTTTACATTTTACTTTAATGTCTCGTTTTTTAATTTCGCTGGCAACATACAATGAGCGTGAAAATCTTCCTTTGATTGTGAAAGAGATTTTTGAAATTGCTCCTGATGTTGATATTTTAGTTATTGACGACAATTCACCCGATGGAACCGGTGATTGGGTAACAGAACAGATGCAAACAGAACCGCGTTTGAAATTACTCCGCCGATCCGGTAAACTCGGACTCGGCTCCGCAACTCTTGCCGCAATGAAATATGCCGTTGAGAATCATTATGATTTTCTTCTAAATATGGATGCCGATTTGAGCCATCCGCCTCGCTATCTGCCGGCAATCCGCTCCAAAGCTGAAGAAGGGGAACAAGGTTTTGATGTGGTTATTGGTTCACGGTATGTATCAGGCGGCGGTGTTGAAGGTTGGCCGTTTTACCGGCAAATGATGAGCCGTTGTATTAACCTTTACGCAAAATTTTTTCTCGGTCTGAAAACAAAAGATAATAGCGGCGCCTTTCGTTGTTACCGAGTAGAGTTACTAAAAAAACTCGACGAAACAAAAATTATTTCAAAAGGATATTCCTTTCAGGAGGAAATCTTATACCGACTCAAAAAATTAGACGCAACTTTCGCCGAAGTACCAATTGTTTTTGTTGACCGCCGCTTCGGTTCCTCCAAAATTAATCAAAAAGAAACTCTAAACGCTTTATGGATACTGTTCCGTATTGGTATTTTCGGATAATACATTAATGGGTAATGGGTAATTATTCTGTGTTTATAAATGTTACTGAATAGTTGCCATTGCGGAATCGTTAATTATACTCAATCCTGTTATCAATTGGTTGTTTTTATATTGCTATTCCTTTTAGGATGGCAGGTCATGTTTCGCCGAAGGGCTTTCAGCCGCCATTGCGTCGGCGTACTCGCCGGCTTGACCCTGTTGACGGTGACGGACGGAACTTGAAAACCATTTACTGAAGGGAATATCTAAAAACCTTGCTTCTTAAAAACCTTGCTTCTTAAAAACCTTGCTTCTTAAAAATCTTGTCCTTGAAAATAAGGACTTGCAAGTATTTTTTTGGATAAGAAACTAGGTTTTTAGAAGTTCCCTTAAAACAAAAAACAAGACGATTGCCTATAAGGACTTAACAAAAATTGACTCAGGAACTTCGGCTTAATAGATTATCTGGTACGAAAAAGGTGTCTCATTCCTGATTAGGTTTTGCGGTATGCGCAAGGATTGTGGATTGTCGGTACCAGAGTAGAAAAATGGAATGACACCGCGGCCGCCGAACAATGTAAGCATCACGGAATAAGGCGGAACGAAAACTGGGTACTTGCCATCACTCCATACACCGACAAGAAAAAAAAATTAACCGCCCAAATTAACAAAATTAACTCAAATGTCCACACCAAACTGGGAACACCAGAAAAAAACAATAGTAACAGGATAAAGTTAGCAGATCCGTAGATTAACGGGCAATTTTGGGGATTGTGAAAACAGCTCGACTTTGGGGAACAATATTGCACTCTGTTTTGTGTTCCCCAATATCAACAGAAGAATTGTTCAATGTTGAAAAAGTTAGAGGAATAGGATTAGATAATTCTTCTTGTTGTTCAAAGTCAGATTGTTGTTTGGAACCGGATTGTTGTTTGGAACCGGATTGTTGTTTAGAACCGGATTGTTGTTTAGAACCGGACGAAACAGATATATCCGTTTCATTTTTCGTTTCTTCCAAAGAATTGTGAACGACAAAAAAAGGGTCATTTTGAAATGTTTCGTTAAATTCTTGTTTAAGTTTTTCGGAACTCACTGCTACAATCATGGAGTTATCTGTATGCTGTATTGGGTAGATACGTTTTTGGGTGAAGGGATTATCTGTTGAAATTGCCGATATTTTCGTTTTGAGATTTGGATTTGCCGGCATGCCGGAGATGGTTGACAAGCTTCGGTGATTTCGGCGATCAATCCGCATTGCCACACGGTCAACCACCTCACCAAAATCTTCCCGAACCGCCTCATGAACATTTTTAACTTGATATCCGGTTCTTTTAACTAAATCGGCATTGATTCCGGCTGATTCGGAAACATATCCGACGAAAGCAATTGTTTGTTCAAAATTATTGTCGGCGACTTTGCCAAGTGTTGTCGCAAAAAGTTTGGCAAGAAAATCAACACCAAGATGATCAATCCGAACAAAAACATCCAAATCACAAATTATAATAGGTTCATTATTGCCGTCCCGCATAATACAGTTGCGAAAAATAAGAACAACTTCACCATCATAAGACTTGACCAGAAAAGGTCCCTTATATAACCCTTTCGCATAAACAACACAAATGTCTTTCGCACGATAAACAACTTCAACAAGAGCACTGGTTCCGGTTGTTTCTTTCATCAGATATTGATCCTTACCCAATTCCTGAAACGAGATTTGAGTTACGCCCAGTTTTTCCCAAAAACCAACAACAAGGTCTGGATGTTCCGAAAGGAATTGAAACATCTCCGGATCAGCATAAACTTTCTGTTGAGGCATTCGGTGAAACAAGGAGTGTTCCGAAACAACATGATTGATTTTTGATTTGGTTTGCGGAGAAAGAAAATCCCAAGGAATTTTTTTCAAAGAATTATGAATTTCCTGTTCCTGATTGGGAACAACCATTTGTTGTCTTTTTGAACGTGAATCTTTATTTTCTTTTCTTGCAGTAATTGTTTTTTCATTTTCTTCATGTCCTAATGTCGTGGAAACAGGCAAAAAAAAGAGAATAGACAAAACAACTGATCCGATTAGCAACAAGAATTGTATTTTTTCTTTTCCATAGAGTATTTTATTCATTTTACTGTATTCAACACAATTGGGCGGTGTTGAAGTTCCTGTCATAAATCAATCACGCCCCCAAATTATAGGGAACGCAAAATAGATAAAATAAAAAACATAAACAAAATTTTGAGATTTTGTCGAATTCAAGAAAACTATCTTTAATCATCGGCTAAGCAAAATCATTTGATCAAGATTTCTTTCATGTTCGATATTTTCCAATTTTTCCTCTTGTTAGGCGTGTTTGCTCTTGAATGTTTTTCTGTTTTTTGTCACTATACTTAAATAAAAAGACACAAAAATTCTGTTCTTATAAAACCGAATTTTAAAATGCAATGGGTGTACAAACATTAGTTTTGAATGAGTTATGAAATTTTTCCATTTAATTTTATTGCCGTTTGATTTGTTAGGTCAGGTTATTTTTATAGCCGGAATATTCCTATGGAAGGTTATTGGTCAATTTTTCCTTTCGCCATGGGGACTGATTGTTCCTTTAACACTTCTTTCGGTATTATTCCTTTTTTCGCAACTTACTCAGACATCGCGTCAAATTGCGGAGAGTTATGCGAAGGAGTTGGAATTTTGTGAGGAGTCTAAAATTCCGGAGTTGGTTGGTCGTTTTGTCCGGCTTGGCGAATACGGTATTCCGGCGTTGGTTCAAGGGTTAAGTTCTTCACGCGAACCGGTTTTCCTTGCGTGCCGCAATACCTTGCAACACGAAATGGAACAATGGGAACAATTACCCGCATCTGAACGTCTTCGGTATTATCGTTTTTTTTCCGCTGCGCTGCTCGACAAGGCAACACAATTCGGAACAACCGCTCAAGCAGAAGCCCAATTGTTCGCTCAACAAATATTACGAAATCTTGTTGTTTCCCCAAAAGGCGAATCACCGGATTCGCGTTTGGTAACACGGAATTGTGAACAACTTCTTGCTCTTATCGAAACACCGCCGACAAAACCATTGCTTTCCGGTACCGGTAATTCAGTTATACCGATTGATTCTGTTGTTCCTGCTGATACTTCTTCGGAAAAGACGGCTCGATTTAGTCGTGGAGGTATTGGTACGGCGTTGATGACCGCTCAAGGAAGACCGTTTCGTTCTGAAATTTCGGAGGAACTTCAACAAGGAACCGATATTGCCGGACAAGAATCCGGTGATATGTTTGCTGTGAGTCGGGCTGAACGATTATACGCTTATCATCAATCGCCATTATTTCAAAAACAATTTGGAACATCTTCGCAACATTTTGAACCTCAATCATTGCCGGGTCGAATATTCACTAATCCGATGTTCCCTGGTCAAGAGGTTCCTGATAGGGAAGGTTTGGGTGATGATTCAATGGAAATGTTGGCGTCGATGACTTCTTCCCGTTTTTCCGGTTCATCTTTGGTCATAGCGAAATCGCCGGAAATATTGTATGCGAAACCGGAAAATAAAGTTGCCGGCAATATTCGTTTACCTGAAAAGCAAGAAAAGGAAATATCTCGCAATATTCCTGAAAAACGAGATTCAACTCAATATTTAGCGGCGGCGTCTGAATTTTTGGAAGATTCGGAGCAATTACTTCCTTGGGAACTTCGTGAGATAACCCTGGAAAAGATTCCGAATCTTTCTTCGGTGCGGCTGATGCGATTACTTCATCATCCGGACGAGCGATATGTTTCCGAAGCCCGTAGAACACTGATTGTGCGGGATGGTTTTCAAGACAATCATTTACGGCTTGCTTACCGTTTATATCATCCGGTTGCGTCGGTTCGGATGGAGATTATTTCAATGTTACCGAACACGCATGGAGTTCGTTCTGAGGTTTGGCTTTCTGCTCTTCTGGCGGATTCGGACAATGAGATACGTTACCGTGCGGCATCTTTTCTGGCAACCGCCAACGATCCGGCATTGCAACGGCTTGTTATTGACAAAGGAAAACGCGATCCTGATACAAGGATTGTCAATTTAGCCGACCAACTTCTTCAACAACAACGCCATCGAGTTCGGCGTTAGTATATTCTATTCTGGTATCAATCGGTTGTTTTTAAGATTGCGGGCGTCTCACCCACGAATACAAAGATTGAGTGCAGGCGAGACGCCAGTGTTTCCCAAAACGACCAATTCATGGCAGGATAAAATATATCAGGTAACTGTTTCAGCAACGACCAATGGCGGAAATGGCGGAAGTGATGGAGAAGTGCTTGTTCATTTTGGTTGATTTGAAATTTGAAAATCCGATAACTTCCGGTCTGACTTACGAAGTCAAAGAAAATACTGTATTCGATATTATCGTTAAAAAAACCGATAAAGTAATTGTCTTTCTTGATAACACTTCCGCAAGGTCAAGTGCAAGCGAAATTGGCGCGCGCAAGTGTGTTTTTATTGTCATTCGGCGCGCCAATTTCGCTTGCACTTGACCTAACAGGATTGAGTATATAAAGCAATCAGGAATTTTTCACGTCGAAGAATCGGCCAAGCGTTCCGAACAGAATTGCCGGAAGAACAACAATGTCACCAATTAAGGACACAATTAGGAGTAAACACAATAAAACAGCAAAACGCGCAACCGGTACAAAATCGCTTAAACCAAAAATAAGCATTCCGAAACCACAGATAATTGTTGTTTGCAGCAATGCGGTTGCGCATCGCCGATAGGCAAAAAAAACGGATTGGCGGCGTTCTAGTCCTTGTTTTAAGCCGATGTTGAACCAGGTTAGAAAGTGCAATGTTCCGTCAACAGAAATTCCCATCGCAACACTCGCCGTCATCATTGATCCCATGTCAATCGGAATATTCAATAATCCCAACATACCAAACACAATAACACACGGAAAAATATTGGGAATCATTGCCAATAAACCTCTTATAATACCTCGAAGCATCACAATCATCGTCAATGCAATAAGTCCAAATGCCGTAACAAAACTGTCTATTAAATCATGAAGGAGTTGTTCTTGCGCTCGGTGAACTAAAGGTATTCCTCCTGTTACATCAAATTGTATGCCGGTGAATTTTGAACAAATTTCCATTGTCCGAACCGCTTCCAAACGATCCCGAATCCCCTCAATCAGAACAGCATAATCATTTGGGACTTGCGAAGAAAACCGAAGACTTAAACGCCAATAAGTTCCGGGAGAAACATCATTGTGTTGATCGGTTCGATTGAAAAACCGGAGGTTACGCAAGCGATCTTGGTGCCGGTGTAGTATTCCGGTCATGGCGGCACGTTTTGCCGATTGAACCATCCGGCGTCCGGTTTGTGAAGGAAGATCAGGCAGAAAATTCAATACCGAAATAACCACATCCACATCTTGCATTTGACTCAATGTTTCACGTAATACCTCCAATAAATACAATTGGTCAAGCAACGTTACGGAATTATTGCCCGCATCAGGAATATGGACAACGACTTCAATTGGAATCAAACCGCCAATCTTTTTTTCAAGTTCATAATAGTCCTGAATAACTTTTGCCGAATCAGGAAGCAAACCGTGAAATGTTACTGTTGTTCGCAGATTTTTCACTCCCAACATAAGAACGAACATGAGAAGGAATGCAATCAATGTTATAATCATTCGGAATCGGAAAACCATGAACCCCCAATATTCCCAACCGTGTTTTCCCAATGTTTGTCCAGATGTTTGTTCAGATATTGGTTCAGATATTTGTTCAGATATTTGTTCAGATATTTGTCCAGATATTTGTCCAGATATTTGTTCAGATATTTGGGAGACATTGTTTTCCGAGTTTTCCGAACTGTTTGTGCGGTACCAACGGCGAATCGGATATTGTTGGAGAATACTCGTTACAAAAACAAACAGCCAAAGAGTTCCTATTGCGAGGGTGATTGAAGCGTAAATACCGAATGTTTGAATCGGAACCATTTTGCTGACCGAGAGTGATCCCATTCCCAGAATTGTCGTAATTACCGCAAGCGTACACGGTAACACCGCTTTTTTTATTGTTAGCCGGGGAACATTTTTTTCTTCTCCCAAAGGAGTTTCGTGAAGAGTTTCACGATAATAGTTGATGAGATGAACTCCGCCCGAAATTGTTAAAACATAAATGAGTGAAGAAATTAGCATGGAAATCGAATCAATATGCGCTCTCGTCCAATAAAGAAGTGTTCCGCTAAGTTCTTCATTCATCTGCGCCGCAACAAAAACAATCAATGCCGCCGCAAAATTTCGTAAACAACATAAAAGTAAAATCAAACAAAATAACAGAAAAAAAGGTAATAATGTTTTTTGGGCTTTTTCCGAAATATGGTCAATCGCCACACTGTCAATACTCGGACCCGCAACATAAATATCAGAACGCGGTAAACCGGTTATTTTTTCAACAGTGGAAAAAACCGTTTCAATTGCGGC
Source organism: Planctomycetaceae bacterium (assembly GCA_031279215.1). Lineage (GTDB taxonomy): Bacteria > Planctomycetota > Planctomycetia > Pirellulales > Thermoguttaceae > WRKP01. Next base: position 3,838 of record JAITIZ010000411.1, on the reverse strand, counting down.
TGCCCGATGATTGGCGCCTGTTTTGGAAATCAACGCAATTAAACAAGCATCTCTTCCATTGTGTCCAATCAACCAACCTTTCAAACGTAACCGGATTTTCTCCGGTTGCAACTCGAGATCAAACGGTTCGTTTGATAATTCTTGGAAAAGAGAACGTGTTGTCAAAACCCGTTCAAAATAGGCGGGACTATTGTCTTCCAATGGATGAACTAATTGAGTTGCCGCCCAATCCAAGCGTTCATCGTCCACATCACACCCCGTCCAGGAAACCATTAAAAGTTCCCCTTCCGAAAAATGCCGATAATATTGATGATAAAATGTTTTAAGTTCGGCGGAACCTTGGGGCAACCAATCAATCACTCGATTACAAGTTGTTTTTCGTGCTTCTATTGTTGACCAAATGAAAAACACAAAAAGGAACACACTACTCCCAATAATCAAAAGACGTAAAGGTTGATTGAGAAATTCTTGCGATTTAGGAGATTGAGAAGACATTATTGATCAATATATTATATGTGTGTTGACTAATGTATGTAATGTGTGCGGAATATACTTTAACCTGTTACTATGGTTTTTTTGTAATATTTCGTAACAATTCCGTAGCCGCCCCAAAGGGGTAATTAGCACTAACGTAGGGCAACACCCTACGAAACGATTCCCAACAAACAATGCCCTGTAAGAGCAGAATAATAGTGTTGAGAGTGGAAAGTTGAGAGTGGGTAGTGTCGCATGCGGATTACTATCCAAGCGGCAATAATTCCGCTTGCGATACTATCCACTCTCAACTCTCAATTATCAACTTTTTAAGTTCTTGCGATTCCGCTTTTTTTTGCGGCTTGGGCAACAGCGTGGGCAACTTCTTGAGCGACATTACGATTAAGCGGACTTGGAATAATATATTCCGGGTTTAACTCTTTTTCGGAAACAAAATTCGCAATTGCATTAGCGGCGGCGATTTTCATAGCATCGTTAATATCGCTTGCCCGAACATCCAAAGCACCGCGAAAAATACCCGGAAATGCAAGAACATTATTGATTTGATTGGGAAAATCACTTCGTCCGGTTCCCACAACAACCGCTCCGGCAACTTTGGCTTTTTCCGGCATAATTTCAGGAACAGGATTTGCCATTGCAAAAATGATGGGATGCTTGTTCATACTTTTGATCATTGATTCTGTTACGCAATCAGGAGCGGAAACTCCGATAAAAACATCCGCACCGCAAAGAACATCGGCTAAAGAACCTTTTTTATTTTGACGATTGGTGATTTTTGCCATTTCGGATTTTTCTGTATTTAGCTGATCACGTCCTTGATAAATTGCTCCCTGACGATCACAAAGAACAACATCACGAAGTCCTAAAGAAATCAAAAGCCGAATAACCGCAATACCCGCAGCGCCGGCACCGTTTGTTACAACAGCAATTTCTTCCAGTTTTTTACCGGTAATTTTGAGGGCATTGAACAGGGCAGCCAATGTAACAATAGCAGTACCGTGTTGGTCATCGTGAAAAACGGGAATATCGCAACACATTTTTAATTTTCGTTCGATTTCAAAACAGCGTGGTGCGGAAATATCTTCGAGATTGATTCCGCCGAAACTGCCTGCCAATAACTGAACAGTTCGGACGATTTCATCGACATTTTTAGAACGAATACAAAGCGGAATTGCATCGATATTAGCGAATGTTTTGAACAAAGCGCATTTCCCTTCCATAACGGGCATTCCTGCTTCGGGACCGATATCGCCAAGTCCCAAAACGGCAGTTCCATCAGTTACAACTGCAACAAGATTACTGCGACGGGTCAAATCGTAACTTCTGTCAATTTCTTTTTGAATTGCCAGACAAGGTTCCGCAACACCGGGAGTGTAAGCAAGCGATAAATCATCACGATTGTCAAGAGGAACACGACAAACAATTTCGATTTTTCCTCTCCATTCGTAATGTTTTCGGAGTGATTCTGTTGTGTAATCCATAAAATTATTTTATTAAAAAAAGGGTAATATATCAGTGGAATTTTTGTTTTTTTTACATTAACCCGGCTAGGGATGTGAAGTGCATAATCGTAGATGTAACGAAGTGCAACCTACGGCTCGGAACATCCCTTCCTTTTTGATCCTTAATCCTTGCACGGGACGAGATTATCGACCACACAACAATCATCATCTCACCTCTAGTAGGGTTAAGAGGAAAAAATAAAAACACTACTGAATAATTACAAAAAATCTGCTGAAATATTACGGTAATTTGTTACAGGTTTTTGATTCTTGTCTGAATTGTTTCCAGATCGATATTTCTGAGCAGAAATTTCTTTTGGGTAGTGGTTTCACCGGAAAGTAATTCGATTTGCGATATTTTTAGTTCCAATGATTTTGCTAATTGTTTTCGGATGGCTTTGTTTGCTTTTCCTTTTTCGGGAGCCTGCGTAACAGTAACTTTAAGCGATCCGTCCTGAACGCCGCGTATCTCATCTCGTTTTGAACCCGGTTGCGCTCGAACAGCAAGAACAACTCCTTCAGGATGAAGCGTTAACATAAAACAAAATATTAAAAATAAATATTAAAAATTGGGGTAATTATTCAGTAGAATTTTTGTTTCTCTAAATTAATCCCGCTAACATTATGACACTAACACTATACTCTATCCTGTTATAAATTGGTTGTTTTTTGAATGTTTGAAATATGTAGTGGTCCCGATTTAAGAGGTAGGCAACGTTTTGCCGAAACGTTACAACGGTTGGTTTTGTTATTGTGTTATACGCTGTTGGTTTTCAATTTCCATTCGTCAACAGGGTCAAGTCGGCGAGTACGCCGACGCAACCGTAGGTGAAAGCCCTTCAGCGAAAGGTTCTCACCTACGGTTCTCACCTACGGTTCTCACCTACGGCTTTCACCTACGGTTGCCTACCTGACACAGAGGTTTCGTAAGTCCTTATTACAAAATGACTTGCGGAAACATGTAAGCGGCTGTTCACTGCCGGGTTCACTCCTCAAAACGGCGTTGTTCACCGGGGACAGGAATTGATGTAAACTATTGATTATAAATAAATTATGACTAATTTTAATGCAAAATTGTATCGGAAATCTTGTTTGGGAATGTTTGTGAATTTCGTTATGATGTCGGTGTTTTCAAGAGACTCCCCAATGGTTTTAGACAGGTAATTTTGAATCATTCCTTTCGTCAGTTTGTAGGAAAAACTTGAGAAATAAAAGTCATTTTTAGCAAAAAATAAATTTTGCCGATTTCTTTCTTTTTCTCGATTTTTTCTTGATTTCTTGCGATTTAAATGTAGAATGGTTGTATGAATTAAAAGGATAGATATTGATAAAGTAAATTTTTGTTCTTTGACAATTAGGTAATGAAACATGCTTTGTAACGGTAGAAGGGGATATTCTGCCCCCGTTAAAATCGTTATAATGTGAAAAAAGTCGGGCTAAGCGAACATAACCTACATTATCGGACGTAACAGAATCAGTCAAATCACTATTAAAAACGGCACCGAACAAGAACTTTACTTCACATTCGACGGTCACGGAAGCACCAGAATCTTAACTGATCTTGCCGGTGCAATCGTCGAACTCTACGCTTTCGACGCTTACGGTAACGCAATTGGTTTCGCCCCATCTGTTGCGCTAACAGAATTCCTGTACAGCGGCGAACAATTCGATTCAAAAATCGGACAACAGTATTTACGTGCAAGATATTACGATCCTGCAACAGGACGATTCAATCGACTTGATCCATTCTTTGGAAATTTGACTGACCCGCAGAGTTTCCATAAATATTTGTATGTTCATGGTGATCCGATTTCTATGACAGATCCAACAGGATTATTTGG
>JAITIZ010000392.1 GCA_031279215.1 Planctomycetaceae bacterium | reverse complement strand
CTTTCACTCAAAAGTTCGATCAATTTGATTCCCTTACTAAATCCGGGAACATTGTATTTTGTTATCTTTGACACTTTTGTAGTCATACTTCAAACACAATCTATTAAAAACAAACAAACCATTAGTGTAGTGGTACTACATATATTAACACAGAAAAATTTCCTGTCAAGCGGGAAAAATCAAAATTTAAAAAATGGGATCTATTCAGTCCTAGTGTTCACAGGCTGATTGTTAAAATGGATAAAATTTTTCGGGTGATTTTGGCAATTTGTGTTGCCGAGCGGTTTGGAATCCGGTTGCCAGCCGAAAACCGGGGCAAAGTTGCCTATCGGCAACGCAACCGCGGGAAACCGCGGGAAACCGTGGGAAAAAGATCATTTGACCTTACAGGAACGATAACGGGATAAACAGTTACGTGTCAAAATCTGTTTATCCCGTTACAATTTATTTATTCTGTCAAAAAACGAAAACCGAATGGTCAAGTGTGATGAGTATATCATTCCGGTATCCAGAGTTTTGTGCGGTTATTATCTTTTGTAACGGATTCAGGTGTCCAGATTTTGTTTATTTCGGGGGATAAATTTGTTTGTGTTGTCTGTAGTACATTTTGTATTATGGAGTTATTAGGTGTGCCGTCCGAGTTCATAATCCCAAATTGAACGAACACATTTCGTAATAACGTCATAATTTTTTCGTCTTGACTATAATTTGTAACAAGATAATTCACGATATCTTGGAACTTTTGGATTTGTCCTTGTACTAAACGAATTGGAATTTCGTGTAAGAAAAAAACGGCATCGGGTGAATTGTTTAGGGCGGCTTCTTTTTTTGCTTTTTCAATCCATTCCAAAGCCGTATCATACTGGTTTATGTTTTGTGCTATTAAAATCAGTATTTCGAAGGCAAGTTCCCGAACCGGAAACGGTATTGTATTAATGGGGCGGTTGAGTAATTCTTGGGCGAATTTTTGGGCAGCTCGGTGTTCCTGCATTGTCGTAACAATTTTGAACCCTTCGATCAAAAAAGCAGTAGGGAGTTTTTCTACTTCAAACCGATGCCAACGCCAAACCGGATAATTTTCGAGAGTTGCCATCATTTCTTCGTCTGAACCCGGTGGAATTACAATTGTTTTATCGGTAGGCAGATTGAGTTTTTTCCGAAGAAGGTCATTTATTTCATCGGCGTCATTCTCTTCGAGCCAAAATTCGATGACCTGAATAATTCCCAAAAGCCGAATCCGATAAACCGGATCAAGAGCCGCTTCGTTTGGTGTTTTGCCGTCCAACAACCCGAAGGGCAATTTACACCAACGATTGATGAAAATATGTTCAAAATAATCTCTTGCTAACTTTTTCGAATCCGCCGCTGATTCCACAGACAACACAAATCGCGGTTGAATCATCATTTTTGATTTAGAAACGGTATGGATAACTTGGGTAAAAGACAATTTTGTAACCCAATCACCTAATGTTTCTTTAAGGAGGTGTTCTACTTTGAGCCGATCACTTGAACATAATTCTGTAACGATCATTCGTGCGGGTTGATTTGTTCCTTTGCCGAAGACAAGAATTATTGCTAATTGAGTGGAGACATTGTCGAGGGTGATTGGAGTTTCCGGCGGTGAAACCGGACGGTCAAGAAGTAAAAATCCGTTTTGGGGCGGTACATCCTTTATGGTGCCTTTTTCTGACCGATCCAGAGTGATTGGAAAAAATATCGGATTTGAAGCGAGTTTTTCATAAACCGTATTCGCATCATTGATTTCATATTCGAAGTACAATACTTGTATTTGATCTCCCAGTATATTTTCTGTCATAAAAATTCGTATTGCTTCGGCATCTACGGCGTCTTCGGGCGGGGTGTTTGGGAGAGCGGTGAATTTTTTGAGGGCGTCGCAACCTTGAATATTGTCCAGAAGCCAAAATCGTACAACAGCGATATTTCGCCAAATTGCCGGCCAAGCGGTATCATATTGTGTTAATGATTCAAGTTGAGCGAGAGCCTTTTTCCATCGCATTTGATCGATAAGTTCCATAGCGTCCATAAATTCCTGTTTTTTGGGAAACTGATCGGGACAAGAATAGTCAAACACCATATCGCGGAGCAAAATGGGTAATTCGACCATTGAGGAAGCGCGAAAGAGTAATTCATTGGCTAGATTTTGAACGGTTGGAAATCGTTTGAGTTGGTGACTGATGGCGATGGCGGGGACGGCGAGCCCCTGAAGCAACAAACACGATCCAATCCGTAACGCAGAATTAATTAACGAACTATGAGTTATTCCTTGCGGCGAATGTTCAAAACCGTCAATCAATACGGAAATAGCAAGTCTGAAATTATTTCCATTCATTGCCAATGCCAAGGCATATTCGGATGCGGCGATAGGATTTTCCGGTTCTTTTTCGTAAAAAACTTTTGCTAATTGAAGAGCTTCTTGCCATTTATTTTCTGCTCGGTAAACGGACAATTTTGCTACGGTCAGACAGGCGCGGTCAGGGTGATTTTTTTCGAGAGATTCGATAAGCTCAAGACAGGCATTATATTGTTTTGTTTCGAACATTTGTTCGATTTGTTCGATTTCCTTGATCATATCAGAACAACAAAACTGGATTTTTTTTTCACGTCCGCCGGGACAGAGCGAATAAGGATCGAGTGCCATAATATTTTATTTTGTGAAGGGTTGTTCTGCGGCAAACTGTTGAAGAGTTTTGCAGAATACGGTTAAGGCGTTTCAAGGTTCAGTTCCCAGCCCGAAAACCACAAGACTGCGGCGGAATGGTTTCAATAGAACCGAAGCCCAGAAAACGTACCGGCTCACCGTATTCTATCAATGCCCGAACTCAAAGAATCAGAGAATTGTATCATAAACCAATCAAAACAACGAGAGGGGATGACATCACATTTTTTCTAAATATTTTCTAAATATTTTCTAAATATTTCTGAATTGATGAACTACTTCCTAATGTTCACGGTCTGGTTGTTAAAAAGGTTAAAAATTGGGGGTGATTTCGGTATTTTGTGGTCTATTGTTCAGGTGAATTATCTCGAGGTAGGTGATGTTTCGCCGCAGGGCTTTCACCTACGGCTTTCACCTACGGCTTTCACCTATGGTTTTCACTTACGGCTTTCACTTACGGTTGCCCGCCTTGGGTTTAACTAAATGAACACACGAACACACCAGTCTGGGAACACTAGGAAAATTCCGCTTGCAACACTATTCACTGTTACAACATCTTCCTGAAAATTATTGACGTGATATGTCGTTTGGGAAAAGCCGGTCAATACCGTGATGTAATTCAGACGGTTTCACATGGACACCAAGACGACCATGATAAAAATGGCAAAGAGCTATCGCTAACGCGTCAGCAACATCCGGCGGTTCTGGATAAGTTGTCAAATTCAGTTCTAATTTGATTGCTCGTTGAATTTGATCTTTTGTTGCTCGCCCGTTTCCGGTTAGGATTTTTTTGACTTTTGTTGCGCCGTAGGAAACCACATCAAGACCGGATTGATTGGCTGCCAGACAAATACAACCACGCGCATGTCCCATCAGTATTGCTGTTGTTGGACGATCATAATGCGTGTAAAGTTGTTCCATCGCAACAATATCCGGCTTGAATGTTTCAATAACTTCCCGAATACCATCATAAATTTCTCCAACTTTACCGGTAAGATGTTTCGATTGACTACGTACAACCCCAGCTTCAAGAAGACGAACCTTGCCGCTTGAAACATCAATCACCCCATAACCCGTCGTGTTCAAACCAGGATCAATACCAAGAATTATTTTCATTCGTAACAAATTTCAAACAGCAATCAATATAAAATAAAAGGTAACAGCCTATTTTATCAACATCAACCGCTAGAATATATTATTGAAATAGTCCGCAGATTACACCGGTTTTCACAAATTATTTGTAACTATTCAGTAGCGATTCTATTGTTTATTATCAGGCGTAATTATTCTGTGGAATTTTTGTTAAAAGATAAACTTAAGGGAACTTCTAAAAACATCAGGAACGCAGTCGTCTCGACTGCACATTGCCTGTAAAAAGTGCAGGCGAGACGCCTGCGTTCCTAAAAAAATGAGTTTTTA
>JAITIZ010000384.1 GCA_031279215.1 Planctomycetaceae bacterium | reverse complement strand
ATAATTAGTTTTCCTTAAAACTATTGTGAGAGATAAAAAATGTCGGGGTTTTCTTTTCATACCGTATCCGACAATAGCGAAGTGTTTCGGTAATGATGAAAATATCCCTTCAAAGTAAATGCAACAACATGAATGAGTATTATTACAATCCGCAAAACAATGTCAATATCCAGAGCCAAGCGATCACTTGGTTTAATATCATTACTGGTTATGGTATATTGGCGAAGTGTTGTTGCGGTAACTTTTTTTGATGTTATACCAATTACACTTTAAAATTCGTTTTTTATTTTTTTTAATTTAAAATATTGTCAATAAACGTTGAAATATTTTTTAATAACTACAATTTGTTTTTGAGTCAAAAAATTGTCTATGAATTCGCCCTGAAAGGGCGAAAACCTAACGATGATAATCATTTTCAAAACCAAAATAACACTATTGCTGCCGCCCTTACAGGGCTTTAGTGTTTTATATTTGTTACGTAGTGCGTTGCCTTACGCTATTGCTGATTGCCCCTACGGGGCGAATAGGTGTACAATTTTTTGACTCAAAAACAAATATTCCACTGATATATACAAAATATTTAGATATTTAGAAAGAGCCAATTACAACAATGAGCGACAATTTTTATATTGAATTGAATCTTTTCGTTGATCCGGCGATTACTGATACGGTTGCGTTAAAAGCGGAACTGGATAAGAAGATTGTAGAATGGAATAAGTTACTCAATGCCGATGCGAAATATAAACATTTTGTACAAATTGCCAGAGCATGGCAAAATAATCTTAACAATTGTAATTTAATAACACTGGCAGCCGAAGCCCGTTCGATTCGTGAACAACAAGGTAAAGAAGCGGTTACGGTTTATGAGGAGGACGGTATTCTTGAACCCGGAGAATACGAAGCTCTTCATAAAGAATTTTCACCGTTTTTCAAAACGTCAACCATTGATTCGTGGCTTCATCTTAAAGTTTCCGAATCATTTATTCCGCCGGAACCGCAATATCCGCCGGAAGTTAGGAAAAAAATCTTGTCGAAAGATGACATGGATAAAATCGCAATCAATCTGAAAATTATTTTAGGAAACGAAAAGGCAAGTTTGTACGATTTAATTGGAGTTTCACCAACAAGCAGTTTGAAAACAATTCAACAAAAACGTCAATCAGCGTATGACACTGCATTCAAAAAACCGAAAACAGGCAGTGATTCCGCTAAAGTTGATACAGAAATTCAATTGTTAGGAAGAGCAAAAATTATTTTTGATACAGATGTTTCACGTCAAGGTTATGATATTGCCTTAAAACGCCGTCCGTTTGATAAATTAATTGATTCAAAATTCAAAAGACGAGCGATTAAAGGCGGTATTACCAACGAGGATTATCAACGTTCCATTAAAGAGACTTTGGAACTAGGATTTTCGCAAACGGAGGCGGATTGGTATGTTTATGATTACTATTGTAACACCAGAAAATTACTGTTTCCGAAACCGGTTAAATTACAAGATACTTCCGTTCAACCTCCAGTATCGAAACCAAAGCAACCATTTATTGACCCTTCAATCAATTCAATTTTTGATGCAATAAAAAAAGATAATTTTGAAGCGGTAAAGATATTTCCCGATAATAATATTCGAGTAATTAGATTATGGGTTGACAGAATTACTAACGGAATTATTGGTTTTTTAAATGGCGAAATAAAAACAAATAAACCTATTGACATTCATTTGATTTTTGATGCAATAAAAAAAGATAATTTTGAAGCGGTAAAGGAGTTTGTAAAAAAGGACAAGACTCTTGTTAATAAAACGGATGATGATGGAGAAACACCGCTTCACGTGGCAACAATGTTGGACGCTAAAATAGAGATAATACAATATCTCATTGAAAAAAGTGTGAATATCAACGCAAAAAACAATAACGGGTTGACACCGCTTCACCATGCAGTTCGAAAATCTAATTTGGAAATTATTAAATATCTGATTACAAAAGGTGCAAAAGTCAATGAACAAGACAACAATGGTTATACCCCGTTTCATTGGGCGGTTTTAGCATCGAATCCCGACATAGATGTTATCAAATATCTGCTTAAAAAAAATACTGATATTAATGTAAAAGCCAAGAACGAAATGACTCCTTTAGATGAAGCAAACAATACAGGTAATCAGATAGTTATTGACCTATTGAAAAGACAACAACTCAAAAATAAGATTAGTACGATTTGCTCATGGGTTTGCGGAATAATTGGCTTTATAATTGGTTTTTCAAATGACGGAATCATTGGTGGAATCATTGGCGCAATTATTGGCGGAATTATTGGTAAAATATTTTGGGCAATGATTTTGATAATATTGGGTATAATAATTTCCATAATAATTGTCATAATAATTACAGAAACAAGCAGCTTATTTCAGTAACAACCTATTTTGATAACTCACTACCGATCATTGATTGATATTTTCCATTGTAAATTGTCTGAACGTAAGTAACTATCTATTTTCTTAACGAACACATAATTCCAATTGTCCGCAGATGACGCAGATTTTCGCAGATTATTTTAAAATTTTTTTGAAAATAAGTTTTTGTAATCTATCAGTGAAATTATTGTTTAAGTTTAAAAAGGTCTTCGCCCTGAAAGGGCAACATAATAGTTGAGAGTGGAAAGTTGAGAGTGGATAGTGCCGCAAGCGGATTACTACCAAAACGGTAATCATTCCGCATGCGATACTATCCACTCTCAACTCTCCACTCTCAACTACAGTATGTTGCCCTTTCAGGGCGAAATGGTGTGGTCTCACTTGGAACCCTACCCGTTGGGTAGGGCAGGCTTATATTGCCCTTTCAGGGCGAGTTTAGTTTAAAACGAAAACCGAAATTTAAAGTGTGAAGAGTATAGTGGATAGTGTTGCAAGCAGATTATACTTAAACAACAATAAATCCGCTTGCGAAACTATCAACTATCCACTCTCAACTCTCAACTACGTTTATGGACGAACATTTAACACAATTTATTATTCATCGGGTTCTTAATGATTACATTCGTTTGCGTGATCGCGGTTTGGCACCGGCAATTGAAGAGTATGCTCGGTTTTGGCCGGATCAGCCGATTGAGTTGCTCCGACCGCTTCTCGTGGAAGAATTCCGGTACCAACTCAAATTAAATAACTCGCTCCAAACAGAAACCTTTCTCAAAACTCATCCGTTATACCAACAGGATCATACACTACTGCTGCAATTATTGGAACAAGAATTTCGGTCTGCCCCCAATGACCCCGAACCAACCGAAATCCTCAAACGTTTTCCTGCTCTCGAAAACTCCGATGTAACACAATTAGTAGAACAAATCCTCTTTTATAAAGTCTGGCACACAAACGATTCAAAAAATATCACCCAAAATTCTCTCGCCCCCGCAAAAAATAAACAACCTCAATCACAACCCCTTGAATCAAATAATGAAACAGAAAATTTTGCCGCAAACGAAAAACCCTCTCCCCAAAACTCCCAAACCGAACTCGATAAAAATAAACAACCCCAACATCAGTCAATACCGCAATATTGGGGAAAAGGTAAAAATCAATCAATTAACTGGGATAACGAATCGATTAAGTCAACAATGGATTTTATCGAAGCGAATTATTACGAAGTTCTCCATGATTTGACCGATCAAAATATTGACCAAAATATTGATCAAACCATTGATCAAAATATTGACCAAACCATCGAACACACAACAATCAAACAAAATCTCGACAAAACCATTAACCGACCAACCATTCAAAATTTTGAACAAAAACTCGACGCAACAATTGAACAACCAACCGTTCAAATTCTCGAACAAAAACTTGACGCAACAATTGAACAACCAACCGTTCAAAATTTTGAACGAAAACTTGACGCAACGATTGACCAACCAACCGTTCAAAATTTTGAACAAAAACTTGACGCAACAATTGACCAACCGACTGCTAAAATTTTTGAACAAACTGTTGCGCCTCAAAAACATTCTTCTGCGTCTTCTCTAACTCCCGCAATTCCGCCCCAACCGTTTACCGGAACTAAAGCGAAACTGAAATTATATGAGGAATTTGATGTTCGGGATCGGGTTGAGATTTTGGGTTACATTGGCAGCGGAGCCTGGAAAGATGTTTATAAAGCCCGCCAAAAAAGTACACAACAACTTGTTGCGTTTAAACATCTCCGTGAAAAAAATGACAAAGAATGTGAAGCGTTAATTCGGGAAGTTCGGACTCAAGCTCAATTAACGCATCAAAATATTCCGCCCGTGTTCGCCTTCGATCAACTCAATAACGGTGAAGCAATTGTTGTTGAAAAACTGGTTGACGGTAATCGTTGGTCTGATTCCATGACACAACGCACATTGGAAGATAATTTACGTATCTTGCTCGAAGTAGGGCAAGCTATCGCTTACGCCCATCGCCGGCACCAATTAATACATCGTGATCTAAAACCGGATAATGTTGTCATTAATGATGCTTTTGATGAAGTTTATGTAATTGATTGGGGGTTAGCGGTGAGTATTGCCCCCGAACCTCCGCAACACGATCATTATTGTGTTCATATTAGCGAAGTCAACGGTATTGCCGGAACGCCCTTGTATTGGGCTCCCGAAATGGCACGCGGAGAAACCCATCAATACGGCACCGCCAGCGATGTCTTTTTACTCGGTGCTTTACTGTACGAAATTTTAACCCATCATCCGCCTTATGAACTGTTCGCCGAAGGGAACTCTGTTACAAATTCGGATACTTCAACAAACCGGTATGTTGAAGTAGGATCAATGTTACGCTCGGTTTGCGGCGCCGTCTTTCCGCCTAAAATCCGATCCCCCGAACTCTTCATCCCTGACGAGTTGGCAATGATCGCAATGAAAGCAATGTCCCCAAAACCCAAGAACCGCTATCTCGATGCAGGGGAATTTGTGGACGCTATTAAACGGTATCAACATCACGCCGAAGCCGCCCTACGAAGTGATGACGCTTGGAAATCATTGTACCTGATTACTGACGAAATTAACAAAACCACACACAAAAATAAAGAACAAACCTTATATCGGCACACATTACGACTCATCGAAATTGCAGATACCTTTCACCAAGTAACCTCCGCTTTAAGAAAAGAAAATAAAGAAATTAATGAAAATAATAAAGATAACGAAAATTCCGCCGCACCAACAAAGAATACACAAAATCAAAACAATAACAATATAAATAATATTGTTGATAATAATATCGATAATAATATCGATAACAATATTGATCCTAATATTGATCCTAATATTGACGGTACCGGCGAAAGTCCTCTTGAACCGGCAATTCATTCCGCCCGACTCGGAGAATTAGAATCACGCCGGCAGCTTTTCGATTTAACGTTATTGATTGGCGATTTATCTCTGGCAGCAGCTCAATTGCAACTAATGCAATCTCATCCGTATGTCCCGCCGGAAGAGTTACAAATACGCCGCCGCCGATTGCAGGAACGGTTCGCAACACGGCAACGAGCAAAAACATTGAAATGGATTATTGTTATATTGTTAATTGTTTTTCTCGGCGTTTCTGTTTTCTACGGCTTGTCCGTCAATATTTTGTATCGGAAAACAGAACAGGAACGGCAACGCGCTGAAGCTAATTTTCAAAGCGCACGTGAAGTTGTTAATCAGTTTTTAACCGATTTTGCAAAAGATGAATCGCTCCGAAATATGGGGTTGATGCCGCTTCAACGGAAATTACTCGATTCAGCAAAAGAGTATTATGAAATTTTCGTTGCACAAAAATCCGATGATCCGCAAGTTTTGTTTGAACAAATGCACGCACTCTTTGATATTGCCGGAGTTGAAACTCGTTTCGGTAAAGATCATGATGTTGAGTTGTACTATCGCCGTGCCATTGAACTCGGTCAACAACTTACAAAAATGCAACCGGAAAACTCTGAATATCTCGATCTTCTGGCGAAAAGTTACAAAGATTTGGGCGTTTACTATCAGATGATGGAATCAGAACCCGAACTCGTTCTAAAAATGTACCAAAACGCATTGACAATCAACCGCTTGTTGGCAAAACGTTATTCCGGCAATATGGAATACCAACGGAATTTGTCGCGAATTTTACATAATTTCGGCGAAAATCTTGCCCGCCGCATAAGAGATCAACACCCTTCTTCCCATGAATTTTTAAAAGCCGAAGAAAATTATCGTGAATCGCTGGAAGTTCGAAAACGGTTACAAAATTCAGAGCCGGTCGAATTTCTCTACGGAAACTCACAAACATTACTTGCTCTCGCAATGTTGTATCTGGACGAAGCACGTAATATCAAAGAAGAACACCAACAATTGACCGCAAACATAATAGACGCCCAAAACAAAAATATTACCGAAACAGAAAATATTACGGCAACACAAAATATTACCGCAACCGAAAATAAGTCTGGAATGGATTGGGAACAACAGATGCTTGAACTGAGTAAACGGTTAGACCAGAGGAGTCAATGGATTAGCGAAGCCAATAACCAACTCGAAACCGCAAGAAATTTAATGGAACAATTAAAGACGGAATATCCGAATGATTTTGGTATTAGCAAGGAGTTTTTGTACGGTTTGATTCGGCTGCGTCAAGGGGTTGTGTGGTACGAGAAGGAATTTTTAAGTTTGGCGGAAGAACATCTTCTTGATGCAGTTCAGATTTTGGGAAGTATTGTTCAACGTGCACCGGAAGATATTGCGTATCAAGGACGCTTGAACGAAGCCGTTTTATTGTTGTACGATATCTTGACCGATGAAGAAAAAAACGAAGAACAACTAAAACTCTCTCAAGAACGTTTGGAAAACTTGGAAAAAATGATAGAAAAATTCCCCGAAATTTATGATTATCTTCTATTTTTCGGAGATTGGAGTTGTCGTCTTTCGGAAACACTTTGTTTGACCGGAAAAATTGAAGAAGCACAAAACCGCTTAAATCACGCTATTCTCAAAATAACAGCGGTTGTCAATGCTGGTATTTCAATACGCACGGATATTCCGGTCAATGCGGATACTTCGGTAAGTACAGATATTCAAGAAAGTACGAATATTCCGGCAGCAGAAGAAAAAATTCCCGATACAAAAAATCATGCCGTTTCGGTTCGGGAACAAAATGAATTTATCGCCGGACAACATATTTTGGATCAATTATATTCTGCCCTTTATGAAATATTGTACATGAAAGAGAAGATTGAGGATTATCATCAACTTTCAGTTCGCCGCCGTTTAGAGTTGGAGGGAGTTATTGGACATTTTCCGTTGGTTCCTGATTTCTATTTTTATTGGGGTGAATGGCTCATGAAAGAGTCAGAATCGCTGGTCATGCTCAACCGAAAAAAACAAGCCGTAACACTGCTCCAAAACGGTCAATCCAAACTAAATACTCTTCCAAAAAATATCGAAACCCCAATAGTATCGGAACTTCTCCAACGTATGGAAAATATGCTCGAAATACTTACGGGAACTTCTAAAAACCTAATGTAAAAATTTATTGTTAGAAGGAACGCGGTCGTCTCGACCGCATTTTAGGCGTTTTTTGTAAAAAAACAGGGCAGGCGAGACGCCTGCGTTCCTCCTAATATTAGTTTTTAGAAGTTACCTTACCAAAAATCCATAACAAATTTCGTATTTGTTTTAATTTTTTTAACACGAAACACTCGAAATTACACGAAACACACGAAAGTTTGTAATATTTCATACAAATCATTACAAATTCTCTGATAGTTATGTTTCGGTAAGTTCGGTTTCTTCATCTTCAACCTCGTCCTTAATTCCTTCAAATTCCGGTTTATCAGAGGAAGTAAATCGGCATTCGGAAAGACCGCGAAACCATGTTTCCTGATGTTTGGCAAAATTTCGGGTGTTTTGTTTAATTAGATCAACAACTTGTCCAAATTTCATTTTGCCGTCGAGATAGTCAAACAACTCTTTATATCCCAGAGCCTGACGAGCTGTTTTACTAATAGGAACCCTTCTTTCTTTCAGCTGTTGTACTTCTTCAAGAAAACCTTCGTAAATCATTTTATCAACCCGTTTGTTGATTCGTGCGTACAAAACATCACGCGGTGTTTGCAAAACATACACTTGACATTTTGATGCGGGCGTTCCAACCTCAAACTGTTTCTGAAAAGAACTAATCGTTTTTCCGGTTTTTTCGTACACCTCCAATGCCCGAATAATTCGGCGAGTATCATTGGGATGAAGCCGTTTGGCAGTTACCGGATCAACCTTTTTCAACAATTGATGTAATAACTCCGGCGGATTGCCGACCATTTTTTTCTGAAGCTGAACCCGAAACTCAAAATCAGCCGGCGGCCCCTCAAAAACACCGCGCAGCATCCCTTTGAGATACAAAGGCGTACCGCCAACAAAAAGAACTTTTTTACCGCGAAGTTGGATTTCATCAATTTTATTGCCGGCTTCATGAACATATTGAGCCAGAGAATATTCATCGCTGGGGTCAATAATATCAATCATGTGATGCGGAATTCCGCCTCGATTTTCCGGCATCACTTTGTCTGTCCCCACGTCCATTTCACGGTAAATCGCCATCGAATCCAATGAAATAATTTCCGCACCAAGCCGCTGAGCTAAATTGATACCAATACGGCTTTTACCACTCGCCGTCGGTCCCGTTAAATACCAACACGATAATGTCAATCTGCGAAATCGCTCCAAATCCGATGCATTCATGTAATAATTCCTCACAATATCAATATGTAAAAATTTACGGTATTTCTAAAAACTTAATTTTTCATTTTTGGAAATTACGAAACAACCCAAAAAACAAAAACCCAATTGTCAAATGTGATAAGTCTATTTCGTTTGTTTCGTATTCTCAAAAAAATTCCTTTAATAATGATTCAACTTTTGAGTACTTTTGAGTTTGAACCGACATGTCCATTATTATATCTTATTCATTGGCTCTCGACTAGTTGTTGAAATATCTGGAAAATACTCAATTTGAAAGATTTTTTGTAATATATCAGTGGAATAATTTTTTTGGTTCTATTTTCGCGGCATTTCGTTAATCTCTTATGTTTTCTTAGTCCCGCAGGGACGAGATTATTGATAGTTGAGAGTGGAGAGTTGATAGTGGATAGTGTCGCAAGCGGATTACTACTTAAACGACAATAATTCCGCATGCGACACTATCAACTATCCACTATCAACTATCCACTATCAACTATCCACTATCAACTATCCACTATCAACTCTCAACTATTATCTCGCTCTTGCAGGGCTTTGGAAAATGAGGGAGTTCCTGCTCCGGCGGTGAAGCGAAGCGCAACCGCCGGTTATGCATTTCACCCCCCTAGCGGGGTTAAGAGCACAAAATAAAAATTCCACTGATAGATTACAGATTTTTTAAAAAAATTCGTAGTAACGATTCCGTAGAATATTTGTTTAAAATATTTGTTTTTTCAATCTTAACCTCTGCGGGAGTTCGTATTGTGTTAATGTTGCGGCGGGAATACCGCCATAAAATAAAACATTTTCGGCTTGCATTTTCGGTTGATTTGTATATACTGAACACCTCATATTCAACAAAGAGACTCGTTTATGAATAAATTGTGTCGTCTATTTTCAATGTTTGGGTGTTTGAGTTTTATTTTTTGCCGGCTATGACACATGAATTGATTTTAACTTCTGTTTCTCAGGGATTGGAACCTGATACTTCCGGTTATTGTATCGTAGCCGAAGATCAAAAAATTCCTCGTTATCTTACGAAACGTCTTGAAGCGTTGAGTGAATATCAACATCTTGTTCCACCGGTTTCAGAACAATCCCAATTTTGTCCGGTTGCGTATTCGCATTTGATTTTTCCGGGGCACAACACCATCTGGCACTCATTATCGCGGATTGCCGATACCGGAACAGATTACCGTTTTCAACCCAATCAATTAGCACATCATATTGTGTTGATGGAAAACGAACTTGTTCGGGAATGTCCTGCATGGCTTTTATTGTTACCGGGTTTTCATTTTACGGACTGGCTTACTCCTTCTGTCCGTTTTTCCAACGGCAGAACAATTCCCACACTCACCCTGCCGCCTAACTTAACACGAAGTCAACGAATTGCACGGGAACGCCGTTGGACTGATCCTCGTAAAATGACGTTGTTCCCATCAGAAACCGATGTTCCGGAAACATACCGTATTTACGAGAACGATGCCCTCGTTAATCCCCAGCAATTACCTTGTCCGCTCTGGCAAGAATTGACCGGCGATTCCGGTTGGGCTGGTATTTTGGCGGAAACGATTCAAACCGGTCAACCAGCTGTTCTTGTGTTTCGGCCGGATATGAATATTCTACCGCTCATTTTTGAAGCAATTTCAATTTTGCCCGCAGAATTACATTGGAAAGGGACTTTTTCTACTTACTATTTCAAAGATTTGCCCGAACACACCGCATGTCAATGGAAAGCGGTTCTTGCCGATTCGCCTATGGCAAAACGGTTACTGAAAAATAATGATAACTTGGTACTTGACCTGACCAAACCGTTGGGAACAATCCCTTCAGGAAAATATGTGGAGTTTGCCCGAACAGGATTGGATGAGACATTGCCCCAAAATGAACTTACCGAAAACCTCTTTCATTCCGAAGATTGGGCAAACAAAGAAACCTCTGCTCCTGATGAAAATTCGTTACAACCAACCGGTCAAACCAACCAATCAAACCAAACCAATCTAACCAATCCCGAAACAACCCCCAATCATCCCGTAATAATAAATGTACCGCCTATTATTACCAAAGAGGGGTTACGGGTACGGGTTCAGACTCAAACACCAAAACCGCAAAACTTGCTCAATTCTATTTTGAATATGAAATCGCGCGGACAATTTTATATTCTGTACACTATAACTCTTTTATTACTTTTTATTCTTTTACTTCTTGTACTTGATCAGGTTGCCCATTTAGGATTAACTCATTTATTTCAGGAAACCCGCCAAACAAATCCGAAAGCGGTTGCCGGTTCTCCCGTCAACCCCCAAACAAAAACAAAAGAAAATGAAAACTCTCCCCAAAATAAAATTGATAACACTGCATTAGAAAAAGAGAAAATAAAACAAAAAGAACAAGAACAAAAAGAACAACAAGAACAAATTCGGATTAACACCGCCAACATTAGAAAGAAACTTCAAGATCAGGCAAATACAATTCGTTCTGAAATTGAGGAGCAGAAAAAACAAATTCGGAAAAAACTAAACGAATATTTGTCCGAACACCTACTGCCCAACTCGTTGGCAATGTCTGTTCCGCAATTTCGGGACGATCATATTAGTCCTCCCGAATCAAAAACTTTTCCCGAATTGATTGATTTGTACCCGTTTGGTCCGGCACTCGAACTGCAATACATTCCTTTATTGGATATTCCCAATGTTCGGGTGGAAACACGTAAACATACTTTTTTTCGTAATATTAACGAAAAGGAAATTGAAAACAAGAAAACATCTGAAAATACAGATTCAAAATTACCAACCGATCCAACAACTGATCCAACAACCGATCCAGCAACCGATCCAGCAACCGATCCGACTGCTGATCCGATAACTGATTCGACATTAGAAGTTCCAGTAACGGATCGGTTCGAATGGTCTGTTACGGCAATTGACACGGACACACTTCAAGAGACTCCGATGTTCGATTTGAAACTAACCGAGCAAGGACTTTCGGTTGATTGGCGAATTGAGGGAATGGACACACAACATCTTTATAATACACTGGCTGCTTCGTTTGCTTTCCTTCGTGTTTCCGCTGAATTGAGTAACGATAACACAGCTATTCAAAGTATTCCGCTTTTTGAACCGAAAATTCAAAAGCCGCTTTTTTTGCAGGAACATTTTTCGGATCCGAAACAATCGGAATTTATTGTTACGATGCCGTTTTCTGTGGAACCGTGGCGGTTGTTTTTGGGAACAACTAAAATTCCGTTTGCGTTTCGGCTGGATGTTACGGTAAAACCGGATGATTCGGAATCTCTTCAAAATAAAGGAATTAACAGTATTGATGTCAAGGAATCTCAATTATCTTCTGAATTTTTTGTTGAATTTCAGACCAATGTTGAATCCAAAAAGGCGGTTAATACGGAGAGTGATACGTATGTACCGGTTGCAATTCCTTTCGAAGCGGCAGTTGAACCGGAACGTGTTGCTTGGCATGATCGTTCTGGAGCGAAGATTGATATCCTGAAAACAGAAATGGAAACCAACAACACTATGCTTGAAACAATGAAAAAAGACCTAGATATTGTCCGAAAAGAAATTTTGGTTATTAGAGCAACATCACCGGCTTCTACGGAACAACGAAAAAAACGGAATGATTTAAATTCGGAAATAACAAAAATTGAAACCAGAAATAAAGAAATTGTTGATATTCTAAGTAAAATTCCTTTGGCTCGTGAAACAATAGTTAAAAATGAACAACTTTATTTTGATTATTCGGTTTATCTTATTCCGGTGCGTGATAATGTTACAGAAGCGGCGGATGTTGCGGATAAAATTGATCGGCTGCCAAAAGAAGAATCCCTACTGATTATGAAAACCGTAATACCAAAACAAGAATAATTGTAGTATATCAGTGGAATAATTTTTTTGGTCTATTTTCTTAACGACCACATAATTGAAATCGTCCGCAGATTTTCGCAGATTTTCGCAGATTGTCTTAAAAAGGTTTTTGAAAATAATTTTCTATCTTTGTAGTATATCAGTGGAATTTTTATTTTGTGATCACGCTCACGGAGCAAGTCCCGCAGGGACGAGATTATTGAGAGTTGAGAGTGCCGCAAGCGGATTACTACCAAAACGGCAATAACTCCGCATGCGACACTATCCACTCTCCACTATCAACTCTCCACTATTATTTCGCCCTTTCAGGGCGTTGGGGTGGGAAGGGGAACTTAAACCCGCCCCGTTGGGGCGGGCTATAATACTGACGCCCCTATCGGGGCTAAGATAAAAAACAACAATAGTAGTTGATAGTGGAGAGTTGAGAGTTGAGAGTGCCACAAGCGGATTACTACCAAAACGGCAATAACTCCGCTTGCGACACTATCAACTCTCCACTATCAACTCTCCACTCTTATTTCGCCCTTTCAGGGCGATTCGGGGAAACAGCTCTTTTGTAGGGAACTTCTAAAAACTCATTTTTTTAGGAACGCAGGCGTCTCGCCTGCACTTTTTATAGGCAATGTGCAGTCGAGACGACTGCGTTCCTGATGTTTTTAGAAGTTCCCTGTA